>JAGPHI010000152.1 GCA_018055565.1 Oscillospiraceae bacterium
GCAAAGGCTTTGCAGGGGCTTGCTCTGCCTCTTTCTGCTTTGGATGCGCGGCAAGATATGCCTCTTCCTCGGCGCGGCGCGCAAGGCGCTTTTCTTTGGCGTTTGTGGCGTGGCCGGAAAAGAAGGAAAACACATCGCCCGGGCTAACGCCTGTAACCAGCATAACGCCCACTAAAACCAGCACAACTAAAATAATATTTGCGGCGGGACGCCCGCAAAAAAGCAAAAGCGGCACACCCAAAAGCCCGCCCAAGATGCCGCTGCCAAACGGCAATGTGCTGCCGGGCGGCACAAGGCCGGAATCGTAAAGCTTTTTAATCAGAATCGGCAGTTCTTTAACACCCACAATGTGCACGTCTATATCCGAGAACACCAGCATTGTGGCTGTAACAAACAGCATCAATATCAGCAGCTTTACAAGCTTGCCCCATAGGGGCTTGCCCAGCGCCATAAGCACCGCCGCAAAAATAATGGTGGGGCCAATAATATACATGCCCACGCCAAATAAAGCGAAAAGCACCGTGCGAATCATCGTCCACACGGCTTCGCCTTTTATGTAGGTCATCGCCAAAACAATAATGCCGACACCGAACGCCAAAATGCTCCAGCTTTTGTCGATGCTTTGTTTTGCCTGCCGCTTTGGCGCGCGCTTTGCAGCAGACTTTGCGGTAGATTTTTTTGCAGCCGCCATTCGATTGACTCCTTTATGTACAAGCAAGCCTTTGCAGGATAGCTGCAAATGCCCGCTTGAATGATTACAACTTTGCTTTGTGCCTATACGTTTGCCATGTGGCTATGCCACGGCCAAAAATCCTGTGCGCGCGCCAATGGCGCTAGCGCAGTAAATGTTCAGCTATGCACAGCATTAACTGCTTATTATTTTATCATTTTTTGCAGCGAAAGTAAAACAATATGATGATATTCTTTTTATTGACCGCAAAATTATTTTTTTGCGGTTTCTGTTTTGCGTGCTGCGCGCGCTTTTGCGGGCGGATTTTTCTTTTCAATCTCGCGATACAGATAGCGCAAAGCGTCGCTGGCGCTGCCCAGCTCGTCAATTAGCCCCTCTTTTACAGCGCCTGCACCATCCAGCACGCTGCCCACATCCATCACAAGCTCGCCCGTGTGCATCATCAGCTCGGTGAAGCGTTTTTCCGAAATGCCCGAATGCCGCGCCACAAACCCTGTGATGCGCTCTTGCATGCGCTCGAAATAGCTCATGGTTTGCGGCACGCCCAGCACAAGCCCCGAATGACGCACCGGATGAATGGTCATCGTGGCGGTTGGCACAATAAAGCTGCGCATGGCCGATACCGCAAGCGGAATACCGATAGAATGCCCCCCGCCCAGCACCAGCGTTGCCGAGGGCTTTGTGATGCCGCAAACCAGCTCCGATATGGCAAGCCCTGCCTCTACATCGCCGCCAACGGTGTTTAATATGATTAAAACGCCCTCAATGTCGGGGTCCTCCTCCACGGCGATGAGCTGCGGTATCACGTGCTCGTATTTTGTGGTTTTTTGATTTTGCGCCGCAAGCGAATGCCCTTCTATTTGCCCGATTATCGTAAGCACATGAATGGCGTGTCTGCCCTTTGTGCGCATGACAGAGCCTGTTTCAATAATGGCCTCTTGCTCTACGCGCTGGGTTTCTACGTCCTCATCCTCTTCCTTTTTTTTGCTTTTTTTTGCGTTTTCTACCATCGTAAAATCCATTCCTTTCTATCAAGCTTTGCCTGATTGCGCCTTTTGTGCTGTGTGCCGCTTATGGCGCGGCGCACAAAACCCGAAACTGTGCAAAGCCCTACGTGGAAACGAAATTTTCCACGCTATCACTTCTTTTGATAGCTTTGACGGCGCGGTGCACATTTATTCCTATCACAAAAAGAGAGTTGATGGCACGTTATTAATTTGACAATAGCATTAAAATTAGTATAATAGATACATAGGAATTGGATATTTTTTAAGTTAGGAACGGTATTGATATATGGAAACAACAGCTACCGGAAAAGAAAAATTTGCCGAATTGATGACAAAGCAGCGCGCACGCGTGGCGCAAATGCGCGCCGAGGGCGATTTTGTGGATTATGCAGCGCTGCCCACCATTGTGATTGGCGTGTGTGGCGGCGACGGCATCGGCCCCGTAATTACCGCGGAGGCACAGCGCGTTTTGGCGTTTTTGCTGAAAGAGGAAGTAGAAAAAGGCAAAGTGGCCTTTAAAGTAATTGACGGCCTTACGATTGAAAACCGCGCGGCAAAGCTGCAAGCCATTCCCGATGATGTGCTGGCGGAATTGAAAACCTGCCATGTCATATTGAAAGGCCCCACCACCACACCGCGCGCGGGCGACGAATGGCCCAATATCGAAAGCGCCAATGTGGCGATGCGCAAGGAACTGGATTTGTTTGCGAATGTGCGTCCCGTTAAGGTGCCGGAACAGGGCATCGACTGGACGTTTTTCCGCGAGAACACCGAGGGTGCTTACGCAGTGGGCAGCTACGGCTTTGAAATTGAGGACGGCATTTCGGTGGATTTTACCGTTACCACCACCGACGGCACGTTGCGCATTGCAGAGCTTGCCTATGATTTTGCCCGCAAAAACGGCAAAAAACGTGTATCGATTGTAACAAAAGCCAATATCATCAAGGCCACCGACGGCAAGTTTTTAAAGCTTTGCCAAAGCGTGGGCGAGAAGTATCCCGATATCGCCACCGATGACTGGTATGTAGACATCATGACGGCAAAGCTGGTGGATGAAAAACGCCGCCGCGACTTTTCGGTGTTTGTGCTGCCGAATTTATATGGCGACATCATTACAGACGAGGCCGCAGAGTTTCAAGGCGGCGTCGGCACGGCGGGCAGCGGCAATATCGGCAAGCGCTATGCGATGTTTGAGGCCATTCACGGCTCGGCACCGCGCATGATGCAAGAGGGGCGCGGCCAATACGCCGACCCATGCAGCATGCTGCGTGCGGCTGCGATGCTTTTATCGCATATTGGGTATCAGGATAAAGCAGATGCGCTTACCAAAGCGCTTGACACATGCATGTTTACCGAGAAAGCTATGGCCGTGACAGGCCGTGACACTGGCTGCACCACAGCAGCCTTCGGCGATTATGTAATGCGCACCATTGCCCTGTAAAAAATCTAAACGACAGGAAGTGTACAGCGTATGAACAATCCAAGTAAAGTTTCGTTGCCGGTGATTAAACGCTTGCCGAAATATTACCGCTATGTATCGGAAATGCAGCAAAACGGCATTACCAAAATATCCTCCAGTGAGCTTGCAAAAATTATGGGCACTACGGCGTCGCAAGTGCGGCAGGATTTTAACTGCTTTGGCGGCTTTGGGCAGCAGGGCATCGGCTATAACGTTGAAGTGCTTTTGGGCGAGCTGACAAAGCTTTTGTTCAGCGAACACAAGCTGGATACCATTTTGATAGGCACCGGCAAGCTGGGGCATGCCATTTCGCGCTATCTTACCGCCGAGGCACGCGGCTATCGGCTGGTGTCGGCGTTTGACATTGACCCCGCCGAGGTTGGCACCGAGGTGTGCGGCGTAAAAATACGGCACATTGATGAGCTGGCCGCGTTTGGCAAAGAAGCAAAGCCGGAAATTGCGGTATTGTGCGTGCCGCGCGAGAGCGCAAAGGCCATTGCCCCCACGCTGGTGGACTTAGGCATTAAAGGCGTGTGGAATTTTAGCCATTACGATTTATCGGTGGTGTATCCTGCATTAACCGTGGAAAATGTGCATCTGGGCGACAGCCTAATGAGCCTGGGATACCGCGTGCGTAACGATTAAAGCTATACATAAAAGGGCATGTGAAAACCGTTTGGTTTTCACATGCCCTTTTTGCTTCGTATATTATGCCATTGAAAACGGCACTTGGGTAATGCCGATGCCGAAAGCCGTGGGCATGACAATCTGCCCTGCGGTGTAGATGGGGCCGCCAGTGTATGGGTCGATTTTGCAAAGGGCGGGGCCGTCAAGGTCTGCGCGCGTAATTACGCTTTGCGCCGCCGCCAAATGTGCCGCGGCCGAAACGGCCAGCTTTGTTTCGAGCATGCAGCCAATCATGCATTCCACGCCGTAAATTTCGGCAATTGCGCAAATTTGCAGCGCTTTATGGATGCCACCTGTTTTCATCAGCTTGATATTGATTAAATCTGCCA
>JAGPHI010000153.1 GCA_018055565.1 Oscillospiraceae bacterium
ACGGCGCACGGCGTGGACGCATTTCGCCGTCTTTTGGGATATGACGAGATTGAAAGCATTATGTTTCCGTATAATATTGTGGAAAATCAAGGCGAAGAGCTGATGGCGCGTGCCGCGGCGCAAAACGTGGGCTTTATTGCCATGAAGCCGCTGGCGGGAGGCAATATCACAAACGGCAATTTGGCTTTGCGCTATATTTTAGCAAACGACAATTGCACGCTGGCCATCCCAGGCATGGCGGAGCTGCAAGAAGCAAAAGACAATATATCTGCCGCCGAAGAAAGCGGGTTTTCGCAGGAGGACAGCGCCGAAATTGCCGCCATTCGCGCAGCACTTAGCGACAATTTTTGCCGCCGCTGCGGCTATTGTGCCCCTTGTGTTATGGGCATAGATATCCCCACCTGCTTTACCATGCAGGGCTATCTTGAAAAATATGGCCTTGCCGATTGGGCGCGCACACGCTATGCAAGCTTTGCCGCAAAGGCGGGCGCGTGCATTGGCTGCGGCGCGTGCGAGGCGCGCTGCCCGTATGATTTGCCCATCCGCGAGCGATTAAAGCGCGTAAAAGAGCTGTTTGGCGAATAGAACGACTGTTATAACCTGCGAATATACGCATTATAACAATCGTTATAATATAAAATAAAAATGCCCCGCCTGTCGGCCTTTGCCGATGGGCGGGGCTTTTCTGCGGCCTTGCTTTTTCACGCGCGGCGATTTGCTGCGCGCTGTCCTGTGCTTTGCGATTTAGCGGCATGCCAATGCAAGGCACTTATGAAAAGCCTGTTGTTGCGCATGCTGTTTAATCAATCACGGTTTTTGTTTTCCCTATGCCAACGCTTGCGGCGGTAAGCTTTTTCCAAGAGTTGCACCCGCAGATGCCGTCTGCGGTAAGGCCCACAGCGCGCTGAAAGCCACGCAGTGCAGATTCCGTATTCGCTCCGAAAATGCCGTCGAGTGTGCGTGTGGAATAGCCAAGCGCGTTAAGCGCGTCTTGCAAAATCAGCACATACGTGCTTTTTGCGCCGCGCCGTAGCGTGGGATAGCCCGAGGTGCCACCGCAAGCGGGCTTGCCGTAGCGGCGGTCAAAATGCACCCAAGTGGGTGTCATGGAAAGCGGCTCCACATAGCCCCAAGCGCGGGTTGCCACGGCGGCGGCGTGGATTTTATTGCGCTCGGATTGTGTGGTGTTTTGCCCTACGTCAAACGAAACGCCCGCATAATGCTGGCTGGCGGTGCCGTGCCCGCCCTCCCAAATGCGTTTGAACGCATACCCGATGCGAATGCCCTTGCCGTAGCGGCGGCGCGTTAAATTCCATGCTTCCATTGCGGCAGTGGTGGTCCACAGTGTATTGCTTTTAGACGAGCCGCGAAATTCTCGCACACGCATGGTGTTGCCGTAGGCGTAGGGCATGGGGTCGTTTTCGCTAAGATGATAGGTGTAAAGCTTATTGAGATATTCGTCATACACGAATACTTTTGGCATACAATCATTCCTTTCTTTGAATGTGAGCAGAAAGGCCGCTGCAAAGCGCCTTGCCTAAGAATGGATATCCCGTGCAGCATACTGTTTGCCTTTTAAAAGGCGCGGCAGCGGCATGGGAGCAGGCATCCACACAGCCTTTCGCCGTGTGGATGCCGCAATTGCCGTTTATTCCGGTAAGCTGTAATAATTGTAAATGGCGTCCCAAGTGGCTCTGTCAACAATGCCGTTGATGGGCAGGCCAAAGCCCTGTTGAAATTCGCGCACGGCGGCTTCGGTTACTGGGCCAAAAATGCCGTCTTCAGGCACAAAGTTTACCACAGAGAAGCGCTCGGCAATGCCGTTCATAAAGATTTGCAGCTGGCGCACCGATACGCCCGCGCTGCCAAGCTGTAATACAAAGCCAGGATAATCGTTGACATTGCCTGTCACTGGCTCTCCCGATACTGCGGCAAGGCTGAACCATGTGAACACAAGGGAATCCCATGTGGTTTGGTCTACTTCGCCGGTAATGGGCAGCTGCGAAAGCTCTTGAAAGCTGGCCACGCCGTCTGCCGTGTTTTGCGTGTAGCTGCCTGTAAATGCTACCGGCAGCACCGTATCGTAGAAAAAGCCGATATATAAAAGCAGATATTGTATAAAATACACTTCCTGCCCGCCCGAGCCGATGCCGATGGGGCGGCCGGGATAGGGGATGGGGTTAAAGGCGTAGGTAGGCCCGTCAATATTGCGCAGCGTTTGAAAGCGCGCATATAGGGCATCCCATGTGGCGCGCCCCACAATGCCGTCCACCGTAAGCCCCGCAAGCGTTTGAAACGCGCGCACGGCAGTGGTGGTGGCGGGGCCAAAGCGTCCGTCATAGGCAATTTGCGGGATGGCGCTGAAATAAGCCGAAAGCAGATAAAGATAATACTGCATTTCCTTTACGTTAATGCCGCTGTCGCCCTGTCGCAGCGGCGTGCCGGGGTAGGTGCCGGGGCGCTGCGAGGGGGCAAGCAAACCGTTGATGAGGTCGGTGTAAACCTCATACACCTTGTTCCATGTTAAAAGGCCGGTTACGCCGTCAGCGGCAAGGCCGTAAAAGGTTTGAAAGGTTATCACGGTGGCGCGGGTGCCTGTGCCGTAAATGCCGTCCGTGGTAAGGCTGGGGATAGCGGTGTTAGAGCGCGCAATAATGCGCAAATAGAATTGCAAGCGGCGCACGCTTTCGCCTGTGTCGCCAAGACGCAGCGGCGTGCCGGGATATTGGCCAGGGCGATTCACTTCGGGGGGCGTGGTGTCTACTTCAATGGATTTGTATTCGGCGTAAATGCTGTTCCATGTGCTGGGGCCTACGATGCCGTCTACCGATAGGCCAAAATGCCGCTGAAAAGCGCGCACAGCCTGCTCGGTGCCTGCGCCGAAAATGCCGTCCTCGGCCAAAACAGGGATGGTGGTGACAAACTGGCCCACTTGATTCAGCCAAAACTGTATTTCGGCTACGCTGTCGCCGCGGCTGCCTAAGCGCAAGGGCGTGCCGGGATATTGCCCTGCCACAAGGTCGCCATTGGGTTTTTCGCCCTCGCTTGTCAGCTCGGCAAGCTTTTTCACGGCTACATAAATATAGCTGATTTTATACCAAGTGGAACGGCCCACGATGCCGTCCTGCGTTAGGCTGAACTGTTTTTGAAATTTTTTCACAATCGCTGTGGTGGAGGCGCCGAATACGCCGTCTACCGTAACAGTGCCAAAGAACGGATAATCTTTGGCAATGCGGTTCAATTGGCGCTGAATGGTGCGCACGGATGCGCCCGTAGAGCCTTCGCGCAGCGGCGTGCCGGGATAGCTTTCGGGGATGGCCTGTATATTGTTGGTGCGGATAATATCCACATTGGGGTAATACACACGCAAAATTTGCAGCGCGTTTTTGCCTGTATTGGCTTGATCCACCGTGCCCCACTGCTTCATGCCCTTACAGGTTACCTGCTTGCCGTCGCAATATTCGGTAAAATACGGCTCTACGGTGCCGGGCTTGCGCACATAGGTGTTAAAAATGTCGTCGGTAAGACGGCTCATTATCTCAAAAATATCACGGCCGGGCACATAAGCTTGGTCGTAGCTGGTGGAATTGGTGATGTTAAAATTATAGCCCTTGCTGGGATACCATTCGGTGTATACGCGGTTCAGCGCAAGGCTGATTTGCGCATGGATATTGGCGCGCAGCGCTTGCTCGGGCCAGGTGGGATACACTTCGCTGGAAGCCACGTTTTTGATATAATCGCGGAAACTGACGGTTACATTGCGCGCGGTGGTGGACGAGGGCTTGCCCAAATGCACCGTGATATTGCTGGGGATAATCACTTCGGGCAGCACGCGCGGCAAAGGCGCTGTTTCAATCGGCGGGCGGCCGCTGCCGCCATCTCCGGCAAACAGCGAGTGCTCGGGCACATTAAAGGTGTCATCGCCGAGGGCGCTTTCTTCGCCCTCAAGGGGCAGCATGGAAAGATCCACCATCGACACCTCGCCGGCAAACACCTGCACACCAGTAATGCGCAAGCGCCCAAAACCGCTTACATTGGCCACAAGCTCATATACGCTGTAAGGCAGCACGGTGGTGTTGTCTGGGTCAAGCGAATAGGCGCGCGATGGGCATTTTACAGGGATTAAATCCGAAAGGGCTTCAGGGCCTGTGGTAAAGCTGG
>JAGPHI010000154.1 GCA_018055565.1 Oscillospiraceae bacterium
GCGTTTACAAGCTGAGGGCGAGCGCGGCGGTGTATATGACATTGACGAAAACACCATTTCCACGATTACTTCGCACAGCCCAGGCTATATCGAAAAATCGCTGGAAACAATTGTTGGCATGCAAACGGATGAACCGCTGAAGCGTGCTATTATGCCGTTCGGCGGCATTCGGCTTGTGCACAAGCAACTGGAGGCTTACGGGCGCGAAATGAACCCGCAAGTGAATAAGGTGTTTGAATATCGCAAAACACATAACGACGGCGTGTTTGATGCCTATACCGACGAGATGAAGCAAGCGCGCCACACAGGCATTATCACAGGCCTGCCCGACGCCTACGGCCGCGGACGCATTGTGGGCGATTATCGCCGTGTGGCCTTGTATGGCGTTGATTTTTTAATTGAAAAAAAGGCTCATGCAAAGAAAAACTTGGTTTTCGATATTATGGACAGCCCTGCCATTCGTCTGCGCGAGGAAATCAGCGAGCAGCTGCGCGCGCTGACCGAGCTGAAAGAGATGGCCGCACAATATGGCTTTGATATTTCTAAGCCCGCCACCGATACCAAAGAAGCCATTCAGTGGCTGTATTTTGGCTATCTTGCGGCAGTAAAAGAGCAAAATGGCGCGGCCATGAGCATTGGGCGCATATCCACGTTTTTGGACTGCTATGCCGAGCGCGATTTACAAGAGGGCAAATACACCGAAGAGCAAATACAGGAATTTGTGGATCATTTTATCATGAAGCTGCGCATCGTGCGCTTTTTGCGCACACCGGCCTATGACGAATTGTTCAGCGGCGACCCCACTTGGATTACTGAAGCCATTGGCGGCATGTGCCTAGACGGGCGGCACATGGTTACCAAAATGAGCTATCGCTTTTTGCACACGCTGATCAATCTTGGCAGCGCGCCCGAGCCAAACCTTACGGTGTTATGGAGCGAGCGTTTACCCCGTGCATTTAAAAAATACTGCGCGTTTGTTTCAATGGAAACATCGTCCATTCAATACGAAAACGACGATTTAATGATGGGCAAATTTGGCGATGATTATGGCATTGCCTGCTGTGTTTCGGCTATGCGCATCGGCAAGCAAATGCAGTTTTTTGGCGCGCGTGCCAATTTGGCAAAAGCGCTTTTATATGCCATTAATGGCGGGCGCGATGAACGCTATGGCACACAGGTGGCACCCGCGCTTTCGCCTGTAACAGGCGATGTGCTGCAATACGACGAGGTGATGGAGCGTTACGACGAAATTACCGAGTGGCTTTCAAAGCTGTATATCAGCACATTAAATATCATTCATTATATGCACGATAAATACTGCTACGAGCGCATCGAAATGGCACTGCACGATGAAGACATTTTGCGCACCTCCGCATGCGGCATGGCAGGGCTTTCGGTGCTGGTAGACAGCCTGTCCGCTATCAAATATGCGAAAGTGCAGCCGATTCGCAATGCCGATGGCCTTTGCGTGGATTTTGAAATTACGGGCGATTACCCCAAATTTGGCAACAACGATGCGCGCGCCGATGATATCGCCGTGCAAATTGTAAAAGATTTCATGGAAAAGCTTTCAAAGCATCGCACATATCGAGATTCCAAGCCCACGATGTCGATTTTAACCATTACTTCTAACGTGGTATATGGCAAAAAAACAGGTGCAACGCCAGATGGCCGCAAAGCAGGCGAGCCATTTGCCCCAGGCGCAAACCCGATGCATGGCCGTGATACAAACGGCTGCATCGCCAGCATGAAAAGCGTGGCAAAACTGCCCTATGATTTTTCAGAGGACGGTATTTCTTACACCTTTTCAATTGTGCCAAAGGCATTGGGCAAGGATGCCGCGCAAGGCGCAGAAAACCTTGTGGATTTATTGGACGGCTATTTTGCCGACAACGGCCACCACATTAATGTTAATGTGCTTTGCCGCGAAACATTGTTAGACGCGATGGAACACCCCGAATTATATCCGCAGCTTACGATACGCGTGTCGGGCTACGCCGTGAATTTTATTAAGCTAACCAAAGAGCAGCAATTGGATGTGATTCATCGCACATTCCATGATAGGTTATAGCCCATGCGCGGGGTAATGGGGCGCATTCATTCAAAAGAAAGCTTTGGGGCAGTGGACGGGCCAGGCATCCGTTTTGTGCTTTTTACGCAAGGATGCTCGCTGCGTTGCAGCTATTGCCATAATCCCGACACATGGGAAAGCGGCGGGGGAATCACTGTCAATAGCACAGATATCGTAAAAGAAATTGCCTCTTACCGCAATTTCATTAAAAATGGCGGTGTCACCATTTCGGGTGGAGAGCCGCTTTTACAGCCAGAATTTGTTTTAGATATCATCAATGGCTGTAAAGCGAATGGCTTTCACACCGCGATTGACACAGCTGGTAATGCGCCTTTAGCGGTAGCAAAGCCGATTTTAGACGCGGTGGATTTAGTGTTATTGGACATTAAGGCATTAGACGATGCGCTTTGCCTTTCGCTAACAGGTGCCTCTAATCAAAATGCACTGGCCATCTTACAATATTGCGAGCAGCAGAAAAAGCCCGTATGGGTGCGGCATGTTTTGGTGCCGGGCATTACGCTAAAGCCTGCGCTATTATCGGATTTAGCGGAGTATATCAGCCAATTTTCCTGCGTGGAGGCCGTAGAGCTTTTGCCGTTTCATAAAATGGGCGAATATAAATGGCAAGCGCTTTCCATTCCTTATACACTGGCAGATACGCCAAAACCCACAAAACAAGCATTGGAAGATGCAAAGCTACTATTTATTAAAAAAGGCTTAACAGTGCGATAACACTGTTAAGCCTTTTTCGGTATTGTTGCAAAGGTGTTTGTGGGCGTTTGCTTATTGGGGCATAGCGTTCACAAGGCCGCGCTCGGCATCTACAGAAACCTTCATACCATCGTGCAAAATGCGCGTAGCCGCAAGCGCACCCACCACTACAGGCTTGCCAAGCGTAAGCCCCACGATGGCCGCGTGCGAATTAAGGCCCGGCTCCTCGCAAATAATGGCGCTTGCGTCGCGCAATTTATCCAGCATTTCGTTGGTAGTGGCATGCACCACCAAAACATTACCGGGTTTCAGCTTCGTGCGCACCTCTTCTTCCGTGCGGCACACGCAGGTTACGCCCATTGTATTAGTGTGGCCGATGCCCACGCCGGAAATCAGCGAGTCGCCCACTAAATGGGCCTTAATCATATTGGTTGTGCCCGACACGCCAACGGGCACGCCGGCGGTGATTACCACCAAATCGCCTGCTTTTAAAAGATTGGCATTTTGTGCAGCCTCAACCGATTTTGCAATTAGCGCATCGGTATCTTTTGCATAATTCATCACAATCGGCGTAATGCCCCAAGAAATCGAAAGATGGCGGCAAACCTGCTCTGTGAGCACACAGGCGATAATGGGTGTTGCAGGGCGATATTTGCACAATAGGCGCGCGGTTTCACCGCTTTTGCTTACGGTGATGATGGCGTCGGCATGAATATCCATCGCGGTGGTGCAAGCCGCATGTGCAACGGCGGCGGCAACGCTTAAATGCATATCCCCATTTGCGCTTTGCCGTAAGCGTTTATCATAATTGATGTCGCTTTCGGTGCGCTGGGCAATCGCAGCCATTGTGCGCACAGCCTCAACGGGATATTTGCCTGCGGCGGTTTCTCCAGAAAGCATAATTGCAGAGGTGCCATCGTAAATGGCATTGGCCACATCGGTAATTTCCGCGCGAGTGGGGCGGGGGTTTTCCATCATGCTTTCCAGCATTTGTGTGGCGGTGATGGCCGGACGGCCCGAATTATAGCAATGTGCAATAATATTTTTTTGGATAATGGGTATTTCGGTGAAATCAATTTCCACGCCCATATCGCCGCGCGCAATCATAATACCGTCGGACACCGCGAGGATTTCATCAATATTTTCCACGCCCTCGCGGTTTTCAATTTTGGCAATAATTTTAATGCTGTCGCATTTTTTGCTGTCTAAAACACGGCGAATTTCTAAAATGTCCTTTGCCGAGCGCGTAAACGAGGCAGCAATAAAATCAAAGCCCATCTCTATGCCGAATAAAATATCGTCTTTATCCTTTGTGCTCATATACGGCAGCGAAAGCTTGGCGCCCGGCACATTCACGCCTTTAT
>JAGPHI010000155.1 GCA_018055565.1 Oscillospiraceae bacterium
ATGATAAGAGGAAGAAAATGGATTTTCTGTATAATCGGTTTTATGGCGTGCATCTTGCCGCATCCGTTTGTGTGTACGGATTTTCGCGCGAAGGGCAGGTGTGCTGGCGGCATGAGCCGGATTTGCCGCGCGAGGGGAAAAAGGCGCGCATTTTGCTTTTGGGCGAGGCTTTTGCCACGTTGCGCCATGAAACGGCCGAGCAGCAAGACGAAAGCGTGGTGCACGCGGTGTGCACACAGAATAAGCTTTGCTTTTTGGCAAAACGCATAGCGAATGCTGCGCCAGCGCAAGATGCGCCCCCTGCGCAAGACGCTGCCCACGCGCAAGACGCGCCCCCTGCGCAAGACGCTGCGCCCGCGCAAGATGCGCCCCCTGCGCAAGATGCTGCCCACGCGCAAGACGCTGCGCCCGCGCAAGACGCGGCGTTTGTATTGGTGGGGCCGCTTTGGATATTTCCGCAGGCTGTGCCCGATTTTTCGGCGCAAAGCGTTGGGTTTGGCGCAGCGCAAATACGGCTTTTGCCGCGCACGCAGCTGCGCTATTTTGCGCAAACGGTGTTTTTTTGTGCCAATCTGCCCACGGTGGCTTTTTTGGCGTTTCCACAGCAGGTACAAAGTGCGGAAAAATCGCGCATCAGCCCCGCGCTGGAAGTGGTGGAAGCCGATGTTATGGAGCAAAACCATATTCGCGAATGCACGATTTTGAAGCTGATTGCGGGCGGGTGCGTACAAGCGCTGCAAGCCTATATTGACAGCAGCGTTTTACGCGAAAATTTGCCCAGCCATATGCACGATTATGGATTGCGCACAAATAAAAATTTGTCGTTGACGCAAAATTCGCTTGCCAGCCGCGCGGCGATACGCGGGGGGCTGCCCGCGCTATACGCCAGAGGTTTGTGCGCCCATTACCTAGATTTAATTGAGCGCTGCGAAACGAAGGAGCAGCTGCGCGCACATTCAATTGATAATATCAGCTTGCGCTATTGCGAAAAGGTGCAAAGCTTTTTGGCCGAGGCATACAGCCCGCTTGTAAACCGTGCGCTATATTATTTGCGGCTGAATCTCTCATCGGCACCCAGCCTTGCGCAGACGGCCAATTGTGTGCATGTGTCACCGGCGCATTTATCCCGCTGCATTAAAAAAGAAACCGGCAAAAGCTTTACACAAATTTCGGCCAATTTGCGCATAGAAGAAGCCAAACACTATTTAGAAAATACGGCCTTGCCCATTATCGAAATTGTAGGCCTTTGCGGTTATCAAAGTGCCACCAATTTGTGCCGCGCTTTTAAGCAAAATACCGGCAAAACGCCGCTGCAATGGCGCGAAGAGCGAAACGTAGACATAACGGCGTAAAGCCCCGCGACGGATAGCCTTTTCAAAATGCGCAAAGCCGAAGCTGTATAAACCCAGTATCGCATAGCTGCATTGCCGCCAATATAGTACGCGATGCCGATTATCGGCATGCGATGAAGCCGCATAACAAAGCCGCCGCGCCCCAAACGGGGCGCGGCGGCTTATTTGCGTTTAGCGATTGGCGGTTTTTAGAACAGCTTTTCGCGTTTTACATACGTGGTGTGCAGGATATGATGGGCCTTGTGGCCGCCCGGCTCGCCAAGATAGTCTTTATAAATGCTTTGCAAAAGCGGGTTTTTATGGCTTTTGCGCACGGGCATGTTTTTATCCAGGTCATACAGTGCCTTTGCGCGCAGCGCCTTCAAATCGGTGAAATTGCGCACGCTGGCAGGCTGTGTGGGCTGGCCACCGCCGTTTACGCAGCCGCCGGGGCAAGCCATAAACTCGATAAAGTCATAATGCTTTTCGCCGCTTTTCACGCTGTCAAGCACTTTGGCGCAATTGGAAAGGCCGCTTGCCACGCATACATTTAAGGTAAGGCCGCCCACAGTGTAGGTGGCTTCCTTGATGCCGCTGGTGCCGCGCACTTCCATAAAGTCCACCGCGGGGGAATCGCCGCCGGTGATCACCTCAACAGCGGTGCGAAGCGCCGCCTCCATTACGCCGCCGGTTGTGCCGAAGATAACGGATGCGCCGGTGGATTCGCCCAGCATCGGGTCAAACGTTTCGTCGGGCAAATCGGTAAATTTCAGGCCTGCGCGCTCAATCATGCGCGATAATTCACGCGTGGTGATCGAGATATCCACATCGGGGATGCCGTTTCCGGCGGCAGACATATCCTCGCGCCCGATTTCAAATTTCTTTGCGGTGCAAGGCATTACCGATACGCAAACAATGTTTTTCGGGTCAATGCCCATTTTTTCGGCGTAATAGGTTTTGGTAAGAGAGCCAAACATGCCCTGCGGCGATTTGCAGCTGGACAAATTGGGGATAAACTCGGGATAATATGTTTCGCAGAACTTAACCCAGCCGGGGCTGCACGAGGTAATCATCGGCAAGGTGCCTTTGTTTTGCACGCGGCCGATAAACTCGGTGGCTTCTTCCATAATGGTAAAGTCGGCGGCGGTGTCGGTGTCGAACACTTTGTCAAAGCCAAGACGGCGCAGCGCAGCGGCAAGCTTGCCCTCTACGTTGGTGCCGACGGGCATGCCAAACGCCTCGCCCAAAGTGGCGCGCACAGACGGCGCGGGCTGCACCACTACATGCTTTTCGGGGTCTGCAAGTGCGGCCCAAACAGCATCGGTGTCGTCCTTTTCAGTCAGCGCGCCCGTGGGGCAAACCACGATGCACTGCCCGCAGGAAATGCAGGGGGAATCGGCAAGCGGCGCTTCAAACGCGCAGCCGATATGTGTAACAAAGCCACGCTCTTCGGCGCCAATCACGCCCACGGCCTGATTTTCGCGGCAAGCGGCCACGCAGCGGCGGCACAAAATGCACTTGTTGTTATCGCGCACCATATGCGGGGCGGATGCATCGATGGAATAACGCTCGCGTGCGCCGATAAAACGCATGCCGTTTACGCCGTAATCGCGGCAAAGCTTTTGCAGCTCGCAATCGGTGCTGCGCACGCACGACAAACAATTTTGGTCATGCGTAGAAAGCACCAGCTCTAAATTGGTTTTGCGTGCTTTTTGCACCTTTTCGGTATTGGTGAAAATCTCCATGCCGTCCGTTACCGGATAGACACAAGCGGTAACAAGGCCTCTTGCACCCTTTACTTCCACCATGCAGATGCGGCAAGCGCCAATCTCGTTGATGTCTTTGAGGTAGCAAAGCGTCGGAATTTCAACGCCTGCGGCGTGTGCGGCCTGTAAAATTGTGCAGCCTGCGTCCACGTCGTAGGGAACGTTGTTAATTTTAATATGCAGCTTATCCATGTTTATCTTCATTCCTTTCTTGGGGACATTAGCCTTTACTAATTGCGCCAAATTTGCACTTTTCCATACACGCGCCGCACTTAATGCACTTGGCGGTGTCGATCACGTGCGCGTTTTTCACGGTGCCGGAAATGGCATTTGCCGGGCATACGCGCGCGCAAAGTGTGCAGCCTTTGCACTTTTCGGCGTCGATCGTATAATTCAAAAGCGCCTTGCAAACGCCTGCGGGGCAGCGCTTGTTTTTAATGTGCTCTTCGTATTCGTCGCGGAAATAATGCAAAGTAGACAAAACGGGATTCGGCGCTGTTTGGCCAAGACCGCAAAGGCTGTTGCCTTTGATAAACTCGGCAAGCTCGCCAATTTTGTTTAAATCGTCCATTGTGCCCTTGCCGGATGTGATTTTATCCAAAAGCTCCAAAAGGCGCTTTGTGCCGATACGGCACGGCGCGCATTTGCCGCAGGATTCATCCACGGTGAAATCAAGGAAGAATTTCGCGATATCCACCATGCAGGTGTCTTCATCCATAACGATAAGGCCGCCCGAGCCCATCATGCTGCCGATGGCAATGAGGTTATCATAGTCAATCGGGGTGTCAATCAGGCTTGCGGGAATACAGCCGCCCGAGGGGCCGCCGGTTTGCGCCGCTTTAAACTGTTTGCCGTTCGGGATGCCGCCGCCAATTTCTTCTACAATTGTGCGCAGCGTGGTGCCCATTGGCACCTCCACAAGGCCGGTGTTTTTAATTTTGCCGCCCAGTGCAAATACCTTCGTGCCCTTGCTTTTCTCGGTGCCGATGGCCTTAAACCACTCGCTGCCCTCTAAGATGATGCGCGGC
>JAGPHI010000156.1 GCA_018055565.1 Oscillospiraceae bacterium
GGGCAAAAAACGTGCGGTCTAGCTTAATGATATCCACAGGCAAGTTTTTCAAAAGCCCTAGCGAGGAATACCCGCTGCCAAAATCGTCTATCGAAAGGCTAAAGCCATATTTGTGCAGCCGCGCCAATACATCGATAAGCACGTTTTCGTTATCCACAACCGTGCTTTCGGTCAATTCGATTTCAATCAAATTCGGCGAAATATCATAGCGCCGGACAATGCGCTCCAGCTCCTCCACAAAATCGTCCTTGCGCAGGTGCAAGCGCGAAAAATTCACCGAAACAGGCACGGGCACAAGCCCGGCATCTATCCAGCCGCGGATATTTTTGCAGGCGTTTTCCAGCATGTAAAAGTCAAGGTCAATCACAAAACCGCTTTTTTCAAACACAGGGATAAATTCGTCGGGGTACATCATGCCGCCATCGGCGGTAGGCCAGCGTACAAGGGCTTCCGCACCGCAAATTACTTCGCTTTGCAAATGATACTTGGGCTGCAAATACAGGGCAAAATCGCTATTTGCAAGTGCGGCATGCATCATGTTTTCGATATGCTTTTCGCGCAAAAGCGTGTTGCGGATTTCCTCGTTGTAAAACGCCACGCCGCTGCTGGGCGAGCCTTTAATTTGCTGCTGGGCGTGCTTTGCACGGTCCGAAAACATGTTCACGTTTTCGGTGGTATCGCATATCACATATACGCCTGCGCACATCACAAGATTGTAATTGCGGTTTACGTGTGCGCGGAACAATTCTTTGCTTTCGGCAATAATGCTTTTCACGCGCATTTCAAGGCTTGCATCATCTATATACTTTAAAAGCAGATAATATTCATCCGAGTCACAGCGCCCAAAAAACTCGTCGCTGCCAATGCTTTTTTCCACTGCTTCGGCAATGCAAAGCAAGGTTTGATTGCCTTGCTCGTAACCAAGCGTATCATTCAGCACTTTAAATTTGTCGATATCAATAACCACAAAGGCATACAGATGCTTTTGCGCGGTAATCAGCTCGCTTGCCTTTAGTTTAAATTTTTTGCGGTTGGCCTTACCGGTCAGCGTGTCCCGAAAGGCAATATCCGAAAGCTCCGACACATGCTTTTTTTGTTCCACTAAAAAGAAAAACAGCACCACAAGGAACAAAAGGCTTAACATAGAGGCCAGCAACGTGGTTTTTTGCATAATATTGGTGGTTTGCGCGGTAATAACCTCGCGCGGCGCAGCGGAATATATGTACCAGTCATTAATGCCAAGCGGCATGTAATGCATATTGTGCTTTTCGCCGTTTAGCTCATATAAAAGCGAACCACCCGTGTGATTTTGCATCGATTGGCGCAAGGTGTCGATGCTGTAACCTTTATCAAATTTTACGGTTTCAAAAGCAGCAAAAATATTTTTGTTTCGGTCCGGCGGATTTAATGTGGTAGTGCGCAAAATAATCGTGCCATCCGATGTAGTGACAAGTGTATAGCCTTTACCGTCAAATGCAGGCATCAATAAAGCCGAAAGCTCGTTTGTGTCGTAAATGCCAACCAAAACGCCGTCTATTTCGCCGTTTCGTTTAACGGGCGTCGCCATTGTAACAATCTCGCGCTGCGTCACTTTGGAGGCAACGGGGTTTGAAATAACGGTTTCGCCCTGTAAGGCGCGTTTAAAATAGTCCCGATCCGCCACGTTTAAGCGCACGCCGGTGTTTTCCAGCGTGTCGCCATTGGGGCGCGTATAGCTCACCATGTTAAAGCCCGTATTTTCGCTCATGATGACAAGGTTTTTCAAAATGGTTTCATCATCTGTGTCAGCACTTGCAAACAAATCGGCATAGACCATTAACGCGTTTTCTTGCTCGGTTAGTTTAGACGCAAAGGTGAATTGCTGCTGTTTGATCACATTTTCCATTGTGTCGTGGCTTGCCAATGATAAATCGTGCACTAAAAGCAGACGATAGCTTGAGATGCTGCCGATGGTTAGCAATAAAATCGACAGCAGAATCATTACGGTCCAGGACCGCGGACGACGCTTCGTCCATTTCATCGCAAACCCTCCCACATTCAACATAAATAGTCATCTATTTACAATAATAGCATGCCATATGAAAAATCACAATAAGTTATTATAAATAAATACATAAAATATACAATTGTACATGCTATTATAAAAAGCCGTTATCGGCGCATAAAGAAAGGGCGTAATTTGCGCAAACGACATCCTTCGCCCCGAAATCCTTGACATTAATTTCACCCCGCCTTATTATAGAGGTGTACTCCCACCTATTTTGAATGGAGGTTTTTTACAATGTTTATGGATGCATACAATCGCTGGCTGGAAGAGGCCGCAGACGATAAGGATTTAAAGCCGGAGCTTTTGAGCATACAGGGTATTGAGCCGGAAATTGAAGATCGCTTCGCGGTGGAGCTGGAATTTGGCACGGCGGGCTTGCGCGGCGTATTGGGCGCCGGCACAAACCGCATGAATGTGTACATGGTGCGTAAAGCCACGCAGGGCCTTGCGGATTATCTTTTGGCGCAGGGTGGGGAAAAGGCGGTTGCCATTTCCTACGACAGCCGCATTAAAAGCGATTTGTTTGCCAAAACGGCGGCGGCAGTGCTTGCTGCAAACGGCATTACGGCGCATATTTACAAAGAGTTAATGCCAGTGCCCGCGCTTTCCTTTGCCACGCGGTATTTGCACTGCGATGCGGGCATTATGGTTACGGCAAGCCATAACCCTGCCAAATATAACGGATACAAGGCCTATGGCCCCGACGGCTGCCAAATGACAAGCGAAGCGGCAGATGCCGTATATGCCGCCATGCAGAAAACCGATGTGTTCACGGGCGTAAAGCTGATGGAGTTTGACGAGGGCGTAGCCACGGGCAAAATCCAATATATCGACCAAAGTGTGCTGGAAGCATTGTATGACAATATCAAGGCGCAAAGCGTGCGTAAAGGCCTTTGCGCCAAAGCCGGCCTCAAGCTGGTATACAGCCCGCTGAACGGCAGCGGCAATGTGCCTGTGCGCCGCATTTTAGCGGATATCGGCGTTACGGATGTTACGGTGGTGCCCGAGCAAGAGCATCCCGATGGCCATTTTCCCACCTGCCCGTACCCAAACCCTGAAATTCGCGAAACGCTTTCGCTGGGCCTTGCCCTTGCTGAAAAACTTGGCGCAGATTTGATGCTTGCCACAGACCCCGATGCGGACCGCGTGGGCATTGCCGTTAAAGACAACGACGGCAATTATCAGCTTTTGTCCGGCAACGAGGTGGGCGTGCTTTTATTGGACTATATCTGCAAAGCGCGCATCGAAAACGGCACTATGCCGAAAAACCCCATCATGGTGAAAAGCATTGTGTCTACCTGCCTTGCGGATAATGTGGCCGAAAGCTATGGCGTGCAGGCCATTAATGTGCTAACGGGCTTTAAATACATCGGCGAGCAAATACACCTGCTGGAAGAAAAGGACGAGGCAGAGCGCTTCATTTTTGGCTTTGAAGAAAGCTATGGCTATCTGTCCGGCACCTATGTGCGCGATAAAGACGCGGTGGTTGCCAGCATGCTAATTTGCGAAATGGCGGCCTATTATAAATCCATTGGCAAAAGCGTTTGGATTGCGCTGCAAGAAATCTACACGCGTTTTGGGCGTTGGCTGCACAAGGTGGATTCGCATGAATTTGCAGGGCTGTCGGGCATGGACAAAATGAAAGAGATTATGCAAGCGCTGCGCAAAAACCCGCCAAAGGAATTGGCAGGCTTTAAAATTGTGCGTGCAGCCGATTATTTAACGCACGTTATGTATGATTATACAGCGCAAAACACAGCCGTGATTGATTTGCCGCCCGCCAATGTGCTAACCTATTGGCTTGCAAACGGCGCCAGCGTGATTGTGCGCCCGTCCGGCACCGAGCCGAAAATTAAGGTGTATTATTCCACAAGCGGTGCAAGCCTTGCCGAGGCCGAAGCCCTCAGCGCCAAGCTGGCGGCTGCAATGGCGCCGTTGGTGCAGTAAAAGCAAATCGCGCACAGATAAAAACTATTTGCTTTTTGGGCAAAGATATGCTATAATGCACAGGCAATCGTTTCGATGGCTGCTCCATATGCACAGGATGGTATATGCTGGTAGCCTCTAGTA
>JAGPHI010000157.1 GCA_018055565.1 Oscillospiraceae bacterium
GTCGTCCACCTTTAATCGCTATTCACACGCAAGCACACGCAGCGGCCTAACGGGCGCGGGCGTTGCACGGCGTATTTTGGATATGAACGGCTTGCAAAATGTACGTGTTGAGCACATTTCCGGCAAACTGACCGACCATTATGACCCGCGTTCTGCCACAGTGCGCCTTTCCGACAATGTATACAATTCCTCCAGCATTGCGGCCATCGGCGTTGCCGCGCACGAAACAGGGCATGCCGTACAGCACGCCACGCACTATGTGCCCTTAACCGTGCGCAATGCCATTATCCCCGCCACCAATATCGGCTCCAAGCTTTCGGTGCCGCTTTTATTGGTTGGCTTGCTGGTTAATCAGCCGTTTTTAATCAATTTTGGCATTATTTTATTTGCCACTGTCACAGTGTTTCAGCTGATCACCTTACCCGTCGAGTTCAACGCCAGCCGCCGCGCGGTGGCCACGCTGGACAGCATGGGTGTGGTGGACAATGTAGAAAAATCCGGTGTGCGCAAGGTGCTTACGGCTGCTGCGCTCACCTATGTGGCGGCGCTTTTGGTTTCCATTGCGCAGCTGCTGCGTTTGGTGCTGCTTTTCGGACGGCGCAATAACGATTAAATACCAAACTACTGTTTTTACAGCGCGTCGCTGTCGTGAAAATTGCGTTTTGCAGCGCGTGAATGCGCTGCGTACATAGCCCAAACGCAATGCGTCACAGGAAAGGAAAGTAAGCAGGCTTATGGATAATCCACGCAGAACTGCGGTGCTCGCGCTTGTCAAACAAGAAAAAAGCGGATATGCCAATCTTGTGCTTTCGCAGGTGCTTCAAAATTTTACAGGCACGCCGCGCGAGCGCGCGTTTGTGTCGGCTGTGTTTTACGGCACGATTGAACGGCAAATCACACTCGACACGCTTTTACAGCCCATGCTAACAAAGCCGCTTGCAAAGCTGGATGCCGAGGTGCGTGCCATTTTGCGCGCGGGGCTGTATCAGGCAAACTACATGTCCTCGGTGCCGCCTTCGGCCGCGGTAAACGAAAGCGTGGCTCTTGCGCGCGCGCTGGGCAAAACCAGCGCGTCCGGCCTTGTAAATGCCGTGCTGCGCAAGGCAATCGCCGCTGATATCACCAAAATGCCATTTGCAAACGATACAGCGCGTTTATCTGCGCTATATAGTGTGTCGACACCCATTGTAGACGTGTTTCAACGTGCCTATGGCGCAATGGCAGAGCAAGAGCTGGCGGCAACGCTTGCGCCCTCGCGCCTTTGCGTGCGTGTAAACACCTTGCTTACCGACACGCAGGCGCTGCAAGCGCTTTACGCAAAGCAAAATATTGCCACCGCGCGCGGTGCTGTGCCAAATAGCCTTTACGTGGAATATAAAGGCGATATCACGGCCACAAAAGCGTTTCGCGGCGGCCTTTTTCATGTGCAGGGCGAGGCCTCACAGGCGGCATGCGCCGCATTGGCGCCAAAGCCTGGCAGTAAAGTGCTAGACCTTTGCAGTGCACCCGGCGGCAAAAGCGCCACGCTTGCGCAATACATGCAAAACAAAGGCACGCTCCTTTGTGCGGATGCCGCCGAAAACCGCCTTTCTCTTGTAAAAACGCTTTTAGAGCGAAACGGTGTAAGCTGCGCTTCGGTATTAGCGCAGGATGCGTCGGCACACAATCCCGCTTTTGAAAATGCCGATTATGTGCTGTGCGATGTGCCGTGCTCGGGGCTAGGTACTTTGGCTAAAAAGCCCGATATTCGCGCAAAACGCTTAGAGGGCATTGCCGATTTATATGCTTTGCAAAAGCGCATTTTATACACAGCTGCGTCTTATGTAAAGCGTGGGGGAAGGCTGGTATATTCCACTTGCACCATCAACCCGAAAGAAAACGAGGAGATTGTGCAGGAATTTCTATCAAACAATTCGGATTTTAAAGCGATACCTGTGCCGTTCACGCCAAGCGGCGTTCAAAACGAGGGCCACTTTGTAAAATTTTCGCCTTTTTCTTGTGGCACAGATGGCTTTTTCGTAGCATCTTTGGAAAGATTGTGATAAAATGTGTAAGGTAAGCATTTCTTCGTACACCGAGGACGCGTTGGCGGCAGTGGTGCAAACGCTGGGGCAGCCTGCATTTCGTGCAAAGCAGATTTTTAAGTGGCTGCATCAAAAAAAGGTGCGCACCTTTTCTGAAATGACCGATTTGCCAAAGCCGCTTTTGGCGCAGCTGGAAGAATCGTATTGCATTGATATGCCAATAATAGAGCGCAAGCAGGAGTCCGTGGATGGCACGATAAAATATTTGTTTGCGCTTTCAGATGGTAATTGTATAGAAACGGTGCTGATGCGCTATCATTATGGTAACACAGTATGCGTTTCCACGCAGGTGGGCTGCCGCATGGGCTGCCGCTTTTGCGCGTCTACGCGCGGCGGCCTTGTGCGCAACCTAACAGCAGGGGAAATTGCAAGCGAGGTTTACGCAGTGGAAAACGATTGCAATGACCGCGTTTCCCACATCGTGTTAATGGGCATAGGTGAGCCGCTGGACAATTATGATGCGGTGATGGATTTTTTACGTATTATTTCTTCGCCAAACGGCATAAACATCGGTATGCGCAACATCAGCTTGTCTACCTGCGGCGTGGTGCCCGGCATGGAAAAGCTGGCCAAATGCCATTTAGGCCTTACGCTTTCGGTTTCGCTGCATGCGCCCACCAACGCTTTGCGCAGCGGCATGATGCCGATAAACGATGCGTATCCGCTGGAAACGCTTTTGCCTGCCTGCCGCGCATACCAAAAAGACACAGGCCGACGCATCAGCTTTGAATATTCTATGGTAAAAGGTGTAAATGATTCGCTTGAATGCGCAAAAGCCCTTGCAAAGCTGATTCGGGGCATGGGCGCGCATGTAAATTTAATACCGATTAATCCGGTGGATGGCTCGCCCTATAGCGCCACGGATGACGAAAACACAAAACGCTTTCAAAAGCAGCTTGAGGCTTTGGGCGTTAATGCAACTGTGCGGCGCAGGCTTGGCACAGATATATCAGCAGCCTGCGGGCAATTACGGCGGGAGGCCAAAGGAGGAAAATAGCACATGAAGATTGCGGCAAAAACAGACATTGGCAATCAGCGCAGCGAAAATCAGGACAATTATCGTGCGGGGCGCGAGCAGGACGACACGGTTTGGGCGCTTGTGTGCGACGGTATGGGCGGCGCGCGCGGCGGCAAGCTGGCTTCCAGCGTGGCTGCGGCGCATATAGAGCGTGAATTTGCGGGGCATCTTTCGGCTAAAATGTCCAGTGCACAGCTGCGCGTTTTTATGCACGAAACCATTCAAAGCGCAAACGCACTCATTTTTAAAGCAGCACAAAAAGATCCCTCAATGATGGGCATGGGCACCACGCTGGTGTGCGCTGTGATACAAAACGGCTTTTTACATTATGCGCATGTGGGCGATTCGCGCGTGTATTTATACGAAGCGCATGTGGGCGCCCCGCACACGCTGACGCTTTTAACGCGCGACCATTCTATGGTGCAGGAGCTTGTAGAGCAAGGCAGCATCACCGAGCAAGAGGCTTTTGTGCATCCACATAAAAACCTGATTACGCGCGCTTTGGGCGTGGGGGATACCGTTGATATTGATTACAATGAACGGCGCGTTGCCGTGGGCGATTTGGTGCTTTTATGTTCCGATGGCCTGACCAATTATGTCAGTAACGGCGAGATGGTGCGCATTATGGACACAGTGCCTTTTTGGCAGCGTGCCGACATTTTGGTGGATAGGGCATTGGCAAACGGCGGGCAAGACAATATTACCGCTGTTTTGGTGGAGATTGAAGCGGCACAGGAACAAACGGTGCAATAAATTTGCATTTTTGTTTTGTGTTTCGCCCATCATCTAAAGAGCAATTGCCACGCGTGGCAACTCAGCGCAACGCCCCAAGAAAGGAATGGTCATGGTAATGGATAATTTCATCGGTAAACGTCTGGACGGCCGCTATCAAATTGAAGAGTTAATCGGCGTTGGCGGCATGGCAAATGTTTATAAGGCGATGGATTTAAAGGACGAGCGCTATGTAGCCGTTAAAATTCTGCGCGAGGAGTTTTTGGATAACGAGGAGC
>JAGPHI010000158.1 GCA_018055565.1 Oscillospiraceae bacterium
CGTTTTGCGCCGCGGCACGCGCCATCAGCTCTTCGCCTTGATTTTCCACAATATTATACGGAAACATAATGCTTTCAATCTCGTCATATCCCAAAAGACGGCGAAATGCGTCCACGCCGTGCGCCGTGGCGCCCAAATGCCCAATTTTGCCCGCGCGGATTGCGTCTTGTATGGCGGCCACAGCGCCTTTATCGGAAAACGCCAGCGCAAAATCGGCATCTGTTTTGATATTGTGCAATTGATATATATCAATATAATCGGTTTGCAAATTTGCAAGGCTGATATCGATATCGCGCGCCATATCCGCATAGCTGCGCGCCATCGATTTTGTGGCAAGCACAAATTGTTGGCGCATGCCAATCAGCGCCTCGCCAAGATATTCCTCGGACACGGTGTATCCGCGCGCGGAATCAATAAAATTCACGCCCGCATGGGCAAGATATTCCAAAAGTGCGCGCGTTTTCGGCTTGTCTATGCGCTGCACTGGTATGCCGCCTAGCCCCACGCGTGATACGCGCAGCCCTGTTTTGCCCAATATTTTATATTGCATGATACCCCATCCTGTTCTTTGAAATTGCGCGCTTTCGTTTTGCCGCATACGCACGCTGCGCGCGCGGCGCAAAAACTGGCGTAAACAACGCCTTTGGCGCGCCGCCCCTTTATATGTGCTATTATTGTAGCACATTGTGCCGCTTTGTGCTACAATAGCAAAAACAGTTTTTTTGCTTGGAGGGTATATGCAACAAACAATCAAACGATATTGGCCGCTATTTTTGATAATACCGACACTGCTTGCGGTGGGCGCATTATGGGATTTGCCCCTTAGCCAGCTTTTGTATCAGCCGCAAAGCATGCTGGGGCTTGTGATGGAGTGCTTTGGGTTTTTCCCCTTGTATCTTCCGTTGATATTTTTATGCATTTCTTACGGCAAAAACCCGCGCTGCAAAGCGCCCTTGCGCGTGCTTTTGCCTGTTATCGGGGCAGCGGGATGGGGCGCGCTTTGGTATGTGGGGCTTCATCATTTAATGAAGCGCAATGCGCTTTCCCCCTCGCAAACGCCGATGCTGCTTGCCTTGATTTTGGCTGGGCTGCTGCTTGGTGCGATGTGTATTTTGCCCATTTTGCGCGCGCCAACAGCCACCGTAAAAAAGCTGCAATTTTTGTTTTGGGTGGGCAGCGTATATATGGTGCTAAATAATCTGCTGATTAATCTTTGTAAGCTGCTTTGGCAGCGCACGCGCTTTGACGATATGCTGCGCGCGGGCAGCTTTGCTGATTTTACGCCGTGGTACCTGCCGCTTGGAAACGGCGGAAGCAGCTTTCCATCGGGGCACACCGCAGCCGCCTGCGCCGTTTTTGTTTTACTAAGTGCGTGTGCCCTTTTTGCCCGATGGCGCGGGCGCGAAAGGCTTGTGTGCGCGCTGTGCTGGGCGTATGTGGCGCTGATGGGGGCTGGGCGCATATTGATAGGCCGCCATTTTTTAAGCGACACGGTCGTAGCGGCGCTGCTGGGGTTTTTGCTGTATCTATGGATGTGCAAAACGCCCATTTATCAAAAAGCGTTGCAAAAAGCACTGGAATAGTGCACCGTGATGAACATGTCTAACAATAAAGACCGACAGGGGTGATATACGCCCCTGTCGGTCTTTATTTATGCTTTTTCGTGGTTTCTTTTCTCTTGATTTTGTGGTTTTCACTCTCAAGCGCTATTTACAAATTGCGATTCTCTATGCGCAATTGGCTAAACCTGCTTTGTTTGCACGGAAAAATAATATAAAATGCTGCCGCGAAAGCCCCATCCTGCCTCCACCTTATATACATAAATACCCGGCACGCTGGGCGAAAGGATTTCGCCGTCCACCTCGCTGGTTATCTCGATAAAATCGGCCGAATAGCGCCCCTCAGCGCGGGAAATCTTCAAGCTTTTGGGGGGCTTTGTGAAGCTGATTTTCATGGGGATTTGCTGCTGCACATCCACAGGATATAGCGGAATATCCTCGGGCATCAATTGCGGCGACGTTTCAATGGTGGTTAAAAAGTTCCACGAATAGCCCGCCATAAACACGCTGCCCGCCGGCAGCGGCGCGCCGTTGTAATTCACCTCGATATCGGGCAATGCCGATTGCGGGTCCTTCGTGTCAAGGCTTTCTTTAATAAATAACGCGCCCAGCGAAGCCAGTGTAATGAGCAACACGCCCAAAAGCACCTTACGAATAATCGTTTTCGGAAATTTCATGAAAAAAGATTCCTTTCTACTATGCTTTGCATCTGCCTGCGCTGCACAAAGCATGCGGCTTGCCGATACAGAGCAAAGGGGCAAATTTATACATAAACCCCAAAAACTGTACTATTTAAACTGGTTATAGCTATATTATATACCATTTGCATATAAAAATCTACCCGCGATGGAAAGGATGGCATAATGATGCTTATGAACGATTATTTCCCTGCGCGCCGCGTTTTGCCCCATGATTTAGCTGCTGTTTTGGCGTTTTACACCCGCGCGGGGCGCGAATATTCGTTTGCGGATGCCGCCACGCTGCACTCGCTTTGGCAAAGCGGCGAGCTTTGGGCCTGTTTTGACGGTGCCGCCATTGCGGCTTTAGGCGGATTTGTGCGCCTTGACGCACAAAATCGGCTTTGCGATGCTGTGCAAAAAACCGCGTTTTTGCCGCATCAGACTCTACTGCTTTTGCCGCCTGTATTTGCCGAGGGCTTTCCCGCGGCGGGCCGTTTTTGCGATTGGTGCCGCCAGCGCGCGATGCAATATCTCAACGTGCACGGCGGCGGGGCGCTTGCGGCGCTTGTGCCTGTAAAAAGCGGCGGCACGCTTTTGCCGCTGTATTTTGCCATGCGTTTGCAGCTGGTTGCCATGCGTCCACTGGATAATTTGCGTCCTTATTTTATCTTTTTATCCGCAGGGCTTGATATTTGCGTAGATGATAGTATAATAGTACCCATAAGCGACACTTTTACGCTATCGAAATTACTGGAAACGGGCTATGTGGCTACGGATGCCTTGCTACAGGACGGAATTTTGCACCTGCGTGTGCAAGCAAAAAGGACGGAAACGGATGAAACTTGTCATACTGGATGGCTTCGCCTGTAACGAGGGCGATTTGGATTGGAACGGCCTGCGCGCGCTGGTGGATGAAGTAGTGCTATATCCGCGCACAAAATACGAGGACATTATTCCGCGCTTACAAGGCGCGGATTTTGCCGTGGTGAATAAAACCTATATCGACGAAGCCGTGCTGAATGCCGTGCCCACATTGCGCTGGATTGGCGTTACCGCCACGGGCACCGATTCACTAGACATTGCCGCCTGCCGCCGGCATGGCGTGCCGGTAGCGAATGTGCCGGGCTATTCCACACATAGCGTGGCGCAGCACACCTTTGCGCTGCTTTTAGACATTTGCCAGTGCCCCGCACGGCACGAAGCCGCCTTGCGCGAGGGCTTTTGGCAAATGCAGGTGCCCGCGCGTTTTGGCCTTACAAAGCAAACCGAGCTTTTTGGTAAAACCTTTGGCGTGATTGGTTATGGCGACATCGGCCGCCAAACGGCAAAGCTGGCCGCGGCATTTGGCATGCGCGTTCTTTGCCACACGCGTACTGTAAGGCCTGCGTATGCAAACGACGGCGTAAGCTTTGTTAGCCTTGCGCAGCTTTTGCGCGAATGTGATGTTATTTCGCTGCACTGCCCCGCCACCGAGGCAACACGCGGCTTAATATGCGAAGAAACGCTGCGGCAAATGAAGCCCTCGGCCATTTTGCTGAACACGGCGCGCGGCGCTTTGGTAAATGAGCAAGACGTGGCCGATGCGCTTTCACACGGCGCGCTGTATGCGTATGGCGCGGATGTGTTTGCCCACGAGCCGCTGCCCAGCGAAAGCCCGCTTTTGTCTGCGCCAAACGCTTTTTTAACGCCGCATATTGCATGGGCCACAAGCGATGCGCTTTCACGGCTTTCAGCAGAAGTGTGCAAAAACCTGGCGTCGTTTTTGGAGGATATGCCAAAAAACATCGTAAATTAGGTTTTTGGTTTGTTCGATACAGAAAAGGCGAAACAGATGCTTGAAAAAGGTAAAAATTAAGAGTATATTGTAG
>JAGPHI010000159.1 GCA_018055565.1 Oscillospiraceae bacterium
TCGTTTCAGCACAAACCCAAGCACCAAATTAATGGCCAAGATAAATAAAAAGAGCACCAGCGCAATGCTGAACAGCGCATCCTTTTGCAGGCCGGACGCATAGCTCATTTCTTTTGAAACCGCCGTAGTAAGAAACGTGACGCTTTTGAACAGCTAGGGCATATTGGCTACGTTACCCGCCACCATCATCACGGCCATCGCCTCCCCCACCGCGCGCCCAATGCCCAGCACAACGCCTGTGGCAATGCCGCTTTTGGCGGCGGGCACGCTTACCCTGAACACGGTTTCGGCCTGTGTGGCACCCAGTGCAAGGCTGGCCTGTTCATATTCGCGCGGCACAGCGTCTAGCGCCGTTTGCGCCACCGACACGATGCCCGGCAATATCATCACAGCCAGCACAAGGATGGCCGCAAAAAGCCCCGCGCCGTTTCCAAGGCCAAACACCTTTGCAATGGCCGGCACCAGCACCATCATGCCCACAAGGCCATACACCACGCTGGGGATGCCCGCCAATAAATCCACTGCGGGGCGCAGCGTACTCGCCACGCGCTTTGGCGCAATTTTGGAAAGAAAAATCGCTGTGCCCAGCCCCACGGGCACGCCAAGCAGCACTGCACCCAGCGTGCCATAAACACTGGTTAGGATAAACGGCAAAATGCCGAACTGCGCCGGCTTTGCCGTGCTTTTCCATACGGTGCCCGTAATAAACGGCACAAGGCCAATCTCTTTTATCGCAGGCAGCCCTGCCATAACAAGGTAAATTGTTATGAGGGCTGTTGCAAGAATTGCCACGCTTGCGCACGCAAGGAAAAACAGGTTCATTATTTTTTCAATTTGTTTTTTGATTTTCATAGCGTTATTTTGCCAGCGGCACAGCACCAGCGGCAGAGATTATGCTTGCGGCTTCCTTGCTGGTAGCAAAGGCCATATAGGCTTTTTCGGCTGCGCTTTGCTCTTTACCCTCTTTGGTTACGAACAAAAACGGACGTTGCAATGCGTAAGTGCCATTTAAAACGGTTTCTTCGCTTGCGTTAACACCCTCTACGCTAACGGGCTTTATCTTTTCGTCCACAGAAGCCAGCGACGCATAGCCGATGCCGCCCGCCGAGGCCTGCACCTTGCCTACAACGGCGCCTGTAGTGGTTAATTCCTCGCTGTATGCGCATTTATCGGCTACCTTGACGATGCTTTCAAAGCCGTCGCGCGTGCCAGAGCCAGCCTCGCGCCCAAAAAACACGATTTCCATATCCGCACCGCCCACTTCTTTCCAGTTTTTGATGGTACCGGTGGCTATTTTTGCAATTTGCTCAATGGTTAAATTGTCAACGGTGTTTTCCTTATTTACAATCACGGCAATGCCGTCCAGCGCATAAGGCGTTGCAATTAGGCCTGTTTCGCTATCTTTTAAATCGCGGCTAGATAGGCCGATATCCAAAGAGCCGTCCAGCGCGCCGGTAATGCCGGCGCCGGAGCCTGTGGCATCATAGGTTACGGTTACACCGCTGTTTTGCAGCATAAACGCTTCATTTAAAGCGCCAATCACCTTTTCTACCGATGTAGAGCCACCCAAGCCCACCTTGCCGCTGAGCGCGCCCCCCTGCAAAGACGAGGAAGCATCGGGTGTGCCAAGAGAGGCGGACGGTGCCGAGGGTGCCGCGCTGCCGCATGCGGCAAGCGAAAGGGCCATAATGGCGCTAAGGGTTATTGCACAAATCTTCTTCATTTGTAAAATCCTTCTTTCTTTTCTTTGGTACATGCTTAGTATACCCGCAATGCAATTTTACAAATACCGTGGTTTTGTATGCGCTTTGTAAAGAAATGGTAAAGCAGTACCGCGCTGTATAAAAAGCAAAACACACTTGGAGGTTTAATACGCGCAAACGCGTTATATCCCGTTTACACCGCAAATAAACAAAAGCGCAGAAAAGCAAAACCTTGCTTTTCTGCGCTTTTGATATTGATTGTATTGTTTGAGATAGCTGTGCCGCGCGCAGGCACAAATGCGCGCGCAGGTTTATATTCTGCGGTGGCGTTTTTCGTCGTGCCGCTTTAACAGCAGCACCAAAACTGCAAATATGCCAACGCACAGCACCACGGCAACCACCGTGTTTACAAAGCCCTCCATATTCAGCGCATGCTGGGTTTGCAGAGGCTCGCTGGCAGGCACAAGCGGTTTTACGTTGGTAATGCTGGGCTGCATCGCCGTGCCATTGTGCACAGACGGAGTGTGCAACACATTGTCGTAGCCCGGTATATCCTTTTGCGCAAGCACCAGCTCCAGCTCTTGCTCATAAAAACCATTCAGTTCATAATAGGATTTAAAATACGCCATCATCGCAATGCGCTCCTCGCGCGTTACCTCGTTTAGTTCCTGCGGTGTATACTGTTTTGCAAGTGCAAGCATCTGTTCAATCTCGCGTTCATGGGCGCTGATATCCGCGGCCCAATCCGCAGACACACCCGCACGCTGTAAGTCGCTTAAAATTTGCAGTGCCTGTGCGCGCCCACCGGTTGGTGCCAAAGGCGCTTGCTCTTTAAACAGCACAGTGCGCACGGCCTCGGCATCTTTGCCCAGCACATTGTAAAGCGCCTGAATATACACCAAGATATCCTCGTGAATATCGGTGGTTTGGGCAACTTCTTGTGCGTCAAAATGCTGTGCAAGCGTGTAAAGCGTTTCGATGCTTGTACTGTTTTCCAATAAATCTGCGCTCCATTCGGGCGACACATCGCCCTGCCGCAGCTCTGTTACAATATCTCTTGCGCGCGCAGCATTGCTTGTTGCCAGCGCGGTAGGTGCAAGAAGAACATACGCACAAACGCCAACAAATAAGGCCATCAACTGTTTTTTCATCGTTCTTCCCTCCTGTTACAAGCAGCAAATAGCGTTGAATACCCATAAAGTATACCATAGCACTTTGGTCGAATCAATGAACTTTGTGCAAAAAAGCCTCTAAAGTCAAAAAATTTCACAATTGCAAATCATCTGACTGTATTGTAAATACAGCAAATAACCACATGTAAAACTGGGTGGGGCACAATACAATTTTGCCGATATATTAAGTTGTGCGCTATTGTGCCGATTATATCGTTAAGGATAACGCACATTTTGGCGCAGCAACTTGGAAGGCGAAAAGCAGGTGTATAATGGAAACAAACGCGTCATTAAACGGGCAAATTTTATTTTGCGGCGTGCTGTCAAGAGCGCGCGCCGAGGAGCCATTCACCCTATCCGGCGGTAACATTACCGCTTATATGGACGGGCTGGATGCATTTTTGGATGCCGTAAATGACGCAGCAGATCAAAACGATACCCAGCAGCTGCAAGTGCTTTTGTGCAGCAAAGGCGCAAACAGCGAGGGGCTGCAAGAGGGAATCCTTGTATTCACGCGCGAAAATGGTGCCCATCTGCTTACGCTGCCATGCGATTCCATCTGCAAAACCGAAAGCACAATTACCGCCGACGCATGCGGGCTGCGCCTTTGCATCTATCAAGCCAGCGCAAATGCACACACAGCGCTTTGCAGCGAAATCGACGGTTTAGAAAGCGCGCGGCGTATGCTACAGATGATTAAAGCATCGGCAGCACAGCTCGCTTCGCAGCAGGCGGTATATAGCGCCATGATTTTGCGCTGCGAGCGCACAATCAGCCGCATTGCCGCGATGGAACACAATCTTGCCTGTGGCGCAGGGCGCATACACGACCTTGAGATGGCGCGCGAATTTATGCGCTACGCGCGCGAGCAAATTTATGCCGAAGCGCGGCTTTTGGTGGAGGCGCAAGGGCGGCATCGCATTTCCGAGGTTTTGGCACTGTTGACCTTATAGCCGCAGACGCAAAAAGGCATATATATAAACAAAAATCCGCCGCAAGTTTTATAAAAACTTGCGGCGGCCGTTTTTTATCGTTTTTCAAGCGGGGCTCTTTGTGTTAATGCCATCGTAATCGCGATGCCCACAATGCCCACGCCGAATACCAGCCAATAGGCGGGTGTGGCGCTTTGGCGCGTAAGCACCTCTACCAGTGTTGAGCACATGGAGGTGCCCAAAATGGCCGACAAGCCGCCCAGCGCTGCCGTGGTGGAAAAATAAA
>JAGPHI010000160.1 GCA_018055565.1 Oscillospiraceae bacterium
ACGCAAAGGTGCGCAAAACGCAAAACAGCTTCCACCACCATTCGCTGCCCTTGATATGCGCCCACGCGCGGCCTTTTGCAAAAAGCGGCTCAAAGCTCATGCCCAGCATAATCAGCGTGCCATGATACAGGCCAAACGCAATATATTGCAGGCCGTCGCCATGCCAAACGCCATTGCACAGCCAAAGGATAAACAGCGCAATGTATGCCGGAATCCATTTGCCCGCCCATGCGCCGCAATGGTTTTTTAGCCATTTGCCCGTTTTGGCAAGCGGGCGGCTTAACGTAACGGGATAAAACACATAATCGCGCAGCCACGCACCCAATGTGATATGCCAGCGCCGCCAAAACTCGCTAACAGATTTGGCAAAAAAGGGCCGTTTAAAGTTTTCGGCAAGGGAGATGCCAAACAGCTCTGCCGCGCCGCGCGCAATATCAATGCCACCCGAAAAATCGGCGTAAAGCTGCACGGTGTACAGCACCGCCACTAGCGCAATTTCAAAGCCCTTGTATTCGCTGTAAGCGGTAAACACCGTGCTTACTATAACGTGAAAACGGTCGGCAATTACCAGCTTTTTAAAATAGCCCCAAAGCATGCGCTGCAAGCCCAAAACAAAGCGGTCGTACTCAAAGTGGCGCTCGGCATAAAGCTGCGGCGCAAGCGCATCATACCGCGCAATAGGCCCCTCGATAATCTGCGGAAAAAACATGGTAAATAGCGCAGTTTTGAATAAATTGGGCTCGGCTTTTACTTTTTTGTGATACACGTCCATTACATAGCCGATAATTTGCAGCGTGTAAAACGAAATGCCGATGGGCGCAAGCAAATTCAGCTTTGGCAAAAGGCCGTTTGCCGCCTGTGCCGTGATATTATAAAATTTAAACACAAAAAGCCCGCCCAAATTGATGAGCAGGAAAAGTGCCAAAAGCATTTGGCGTTTGCAGATATACGGTTTTTTAGCCTGCGCTTTTGCAGCTTTGTCTGATAAAGGCAAAAGCGCCGCTTTTTCGCGCGTGTGCAGCGCCGCAAGCCCCTGCGCCGTAAGCCATGTGCTAACAACGCTGATGCCCATAAACACGATGCGCCGCCTTGCCAAAAGCGCATAAAATACGCCGCTTGCCAAAAGCAAAATACACCATTGCGCTTTTTTGGGCAAAAGATAATACAGCGCCACCAGCACGGCCAAAAATACACAAAATTCCAGCGTGGTAAAAAGCATGTTCACTCCTGTTTGCCCGCCTTAGCAGGCCCTTGTGCGCAAACGCGCGCATTTTTACGATTGGCGCGGATTACGCATGCGCAAAGCCGCAATTTTACCTAAAACAAAACGTTTCTTCTTGTTTTCTATTGTAATGCCTTTTGGCCAAAAGGTCAAGCCGTGGGCGCGCGCAAATATCGGCAAAAAAGCGCGACACAACAAAGCCTTTGCCTTGCCATGCCGCGCCATCTTTCGCTTGTTTTACTACTTGCCAAAATTGCTTTATTTTTATGCGCTGGCGGTGCAAAGGATGCACACCCAGCCGTTATCGCGGCGGATTTCCTGCACATCCAGCCCCGCGCGGCGCAGCCCCTCGCACACCTCGGCTTCGCGCACGTCGATAATGCCGCTTGCGATAAACATGCCCTGCGGCGCCAAAAGCGCAGGCACTGCGCTTGCCAGCGATAAAATGGCATTGGCCACAATATTGGCGCAGATGATATCATATTTGCCGCTGGCCTTTTGCGATAAATCGCCAATTAACACTTTAAAATGCTCGGCCGTGCCGTTCAGCGCGGCATTTTCGCCTGCTGTGCGCACACACATCGGGTCGATATCAACGCCCTCGGCCTCGGCAGCGCCCAATTTTAGTGCGGCGATAGCCAAAATGCCGCTGCCCGTTCCGATATCCAGCATCCGTTCGCCGCCTTTTACCAGCTCGTCCAGCGCTGTAAGGCAAAGCGCCGTGGTTTCGTGTGTGCCGGTGCCAAACGCCATGCCGGGGTCAAGCCGAATCACCGTGCGCTCGGTGGCATACTCCTCCCAGCTGGGCACAATGGCGAGGCGCTTGCCGATATCCATTGCATGATAATAGGCCTTCCAGCTGGTTTCCCAGTCCTCCTGCGCCACGCCCGAAAGGCGCAGCGTGTGGGGCACTTCTGCCGCCAAAAGGCGTGTGCGCAGCAAATCGCTGAGTGCGGCGGGGTTATCATCGGGCGATGCGTAAAAATGCACAATCACTTCATCGCGCTTTTTATCCAGCAAGCTTTGCTCTATTAAATCGATATGGGCAATTTCTTCTACGCCCTTCTCTAAATCGCTATAATCCTCCACATAAATGCCGCTGCCGGAAATGCCCGTGGCAATCGCCTGGGCTGTATCGGCAAACGATTTTGGCACGGTGATGCTAATATCTGTCCATTCCATCGTAAATCCCCTTTCTGTTTTGCGGCAACATCGTGCCGAAAGGCGCTATGCAATCTGCACTATGCAAACGGCGCTAATGCCTGCGCCGCATGGTCTATTCGATCGGCGCACAGTTAAGGCCGGCCAAAAAGCGCGTAAATGCGTGCTTACCTGCATCGTTTTGCTTAAACACGCCCGCGTGCTCTAAGCAAGTTTCAAATTTATGGCCAATTTCTTCTTGCACAATTTCTTCGGCGCGCGCGGGGCTTGCCGCTGTGCCGTAGGCTGCGCAAAGCGCATCAATCCATTGTGCATGTTCGGGCGCGGCCAGTTTTGCGGCTTCGGCGCTTTCCTCGCCTGTTAGCACCTTAGCCACCAGCTCGCTTTGCGCTTTTAAACGCGCGGGCAAAATGGCAAGGCCCATCACCTCGATGAGGCCGATATTTTCCTTTTTAATATGATGGATTTCCTTGTGCGGATGAAAAATGCCGTCGGGATATTCGGCGCTTGTGCGGTTATTGCGGGGCACAAGGTCCAACACAAAGCCGCAGCTTTCCTCATAATGCAAAATTGGCGTTACGGTGTTATGCGGGGTTTTTGCATCGGCACTGATGCTATAGGCCAAAATATCCGCCGTTTCGTCGCTATATTCGCGCCACGCATGCAAAAATTTGCCCGCAAAGGCCAGCATGGCCTCTTTATCGCGCCCCATTACGCGCAGCGCGCTGACAGGCCATTGCAAGCTGTGCATCGAAAGCGCAGGGAAATCCGCGCATTGATACTGCACAAGCGGCTTTGCATCCTGCATCGGAAAACGATAATTGCCGCCTTGAAAATGCGTGTGGCTTAAAATGCTGCCGCCCACGATGGGCAAATCGGCGTTAGAGCCGCAGGTATAATGCGGCACCTGTGCCACAAAATCAAAAATTTGCGCAAAGCTTTTTTCGTCAATGCGCATGGGCTCGTGCGTTTTGCTAAAGATAATGCAATGCTCGTTATAATACACGTACGGGCTATATTGCAAATACCATTCCTCGCCGCAAAGGGTGATGGGCACCACGCGATGCGTTTGGCGCGCAGGGAAGTTGACACGGCCTGCATAGCCCACATTGTCGATGCACAGCATGCATTTTGGATATCCGGCAGCAGGGGCAAGGCGCTCTAGCGCAATGGTTTTCGGGTCTTTTTCCGGCTTTGTTAAATTGATGGTAATTTCCATATTGCCGTATTTGGTTTTGGTGCTCCACTGAATATTTTTTGCAATCTCCGCCGTGCGAATATAATTGGATTCCACACAAAGGCGATAAAAATATGCCGTGGCGGCGGCAATGCCCTCGCTTTGCAAAAGCGCGGCAAACTGCGCCTCTACCTCGCTTTGCCGCGGCATCAGCGCGCCCATGATGCGCGCTTCAAAATTGATGGCAAGCGCGGGCACGCCGCCCTCAAAAAGCGCGGCTTCTTCGCCCTTTGCCACAAGCGCGTTTAATAGTTCGGTGGGTAGGGCAGGCACTGCGCCGCCCACTTCGCCTGCATACGGCTGTGCAAGTCCAAACAAATCCAAAAGCGTATTGCGTGCCACAATACTGTCCAGCCCTTTTAAAAACCCGTGCGCCTCGCCATATTGTAACAGTCGTTCAATTAAATATGCGGTGTCCATAGTATATGACCTTCCTTTTTATTGCCAATTATCGTATACCCCTATTATAATG
>JAGPHI010000161.1 GCA_018055565.1 Oscillospiraceae bacterium
GGCAATGCAGCGTTTTTGAAGCGGGTTTGCGATGCAGCGCTCGGCTGTGTGGCACGCGGTGGCATCGTGCAGGCTGTCGGCCAGCATGGCAAAATACACAAAATCGTAATTGAGCAGCATGCGCGTGGTAAAGCCATATTCCTGCTTTAGGGTTTTGCACAGGCCGCAATAATAGCTGCGATATTCGCCCCATTCGCGCACCTTCAGTTCGCCGCGGCACGGCAAGATATATCCAAACATACGCCGTGCCCCCTTTTTTGATGTGCCGCCTTTATGGCGTGTATAAGCCTATGGCTGCGGCAAAGCCATACGCGCTTGCATAGTTATCATACTATATTTTGTACTTCTTTACAATTCCATTCATCCAATCCGAACGCAAATTTAAAAAAATTTGCAGTTTTTTCATATTTAGATGGCATTTTATGCGGCTTTGGGCGGCGGCGCCGGATAATTATCGATGGTGTCGAAGCGATAGCCGTTATCTTGAAACCATTTGATAATGGTAGGCAGTGCCTTTACGGATGTATCGTTTTTGGGGCCGTCGTGAAACAAAACCACCGCTTTGCTGATATTGTCTGCGCCTTTAATGACAGTGTCTGTAATATATTCAACCGAGCGTTTACCGCCAACGGAATCATTGGCACATACATTCCAATCAAAATAGCGATACCCTTTTGCCTCTGCCTCGGCTTTCAGCTGCTTCATCACGCCTTTTTTGGCCACAGTATTGGTGCTGCCACCTGGAAAACGCAGGATATTGGGCAATTCGCCTGTAAAAGGCTCTACTGCGCCGCGCAATTGGTCTAAATCCTGCCAATAAGCCTCGGCGGTACGATAAATTTTGCTGTATTGATGCGTGGCTGTGTGCAGCGCAATCAGATGCCCATCGCTTTTGGTGCGCTGTAAAATGGGTAAATATTTTTCGTTATTTTCATCTGCCATTACAAAAAATGTAGCCTTAACATTGTACTCTTTTAACACATCTAAAAGCCCTTCCGTTACCTGCGAGGGGCCGTCATCAAACGTGAGATACACCACCTTTTCGCCCCCCGCATTTGCAGGCAATGCCCCTTGCGCTGCATTGAGCGCGCACACAAGGGAATCCTCTTCACTGCAAGCGGTATTTACCGGAAGCGCCACGCGCAAAACAAAAGCGCCTATGCATAAAGCGCCCAGCATCCCCAGAAAAAATCTTTTTTTCAAGCGCACTGTCCAAAACATTGTAGCATCAATTCCTTTCATGGAAATCGCTTTGCGCAAATTGCCCTCGCCGCCCTTGCTTTGCGCATAGATTTTCTATATACTATAAATATGAAATAGGAGGTACATTATGCTTGCAATTATTACACTATCTATCGCGGCCCTTTCGGCCGTTTTAAGCGTGTGCGTGCTGCTGCGCCTGTCGGGCACGGCCTCGAAACGCGACATTGAAGGGGCGCTGCGCGGCAACGAACAGGCCTTTAGCACCCTGCGCACCGAAATTACCGCCGCCGTGTCTGCGTCGCTTGCCAGCGTAAGCGAGATGCAGGCCGCCACACAAAAACAAATTGCCGCTATGCAAGACGCGCGTCTTGGGCAAATTAGCGAGCAGCTTGGGCAAAGACAGGCCGCGCTGCAAAAAACCGTTAGCGACCAGCTTGCCCTTGTTGAAGAACGCATGAAAAACAACACCATGCAAACGCTGGCGCAATTGGAAAGCATTCGCGCCACGATGGAAACGCGCATCACCGCGCTGCAAGGCGAAAACACGAAAAAGCTGGATGAAATGCGGCATATTGTGGACGAAAAGCTGCAAAAAACGCTGGATGAAAAGCTAAAGCAATCGTTTAGCATGGTAAGCGAACGGCTGGAGCAAGTGTATAAAGGGCTTGGCGAAATGCAAACACTGGCCGTGGGCGTGGGCGATTTAAAAAAAGTGCTTAGTAACGTAAAAACGCGCGGCATTTTGGGCGAAATCCAGCTGGGCGCCATTTTAGAGCAAATGCTTTCGCCCGAGCAATACGATAGCAATGTAGCCACGGTGCGTGGCTCGTCTGAGCGTGTGGAATACGCCGTAAAGCTGCCGGGCGACGGGCAAACCCCCGTATATTTACCCATTGACGCTAAATTTCCATCGGACGCATACATGGCGCTGATGGACGCATATGACCTCGGCGATGCCGCCGCAGTGGAGGCCGCCGCAAAGACATTGGACGCGCGCATAAAGGGCTTTGCAAAGGACATCCACGATAAGTATCTGCGCGTGCCCGACACCACAGATTTTGGCATTATGTTTTTGCCTGTGGAGGGGCTGTATGCCGAGGTGGTGCGCCGCGGCCTGATTGAAAAGCTGCAAAGCGATTATCATGTGGTGATTGCAGGCCCCACCACGATGGCGGCGCTTTTATCCAGCTTGCAAATGGGCTTTCGCACACTTGCCATTCAAGAACGAACCAGCGAGGTTTGGAATGTGCTGGGCAGCGTAAAAAGCGAATTTGACACCTTTGCGAAAGCGCTGGAGCAAACGCAAGCGCGCATTAATCAAGCGGGCAACGAGCTTGAAAGCTTAATTGGCGTGCGCACAAGGCAGATTCAGCGCCGATTGCGCAGCGTTACCACCTTGCCCAGCACCGCTACACCCCTATTGGAGGATGGCGCAGGGGCAGAAAATTTCCTCGGGGAATAATCCTGCATTTTGCACACATTTTCTTTTGCCTAACCTAAAACAGTATATTTTATGTTTGACTTCCGGCGCGCATATGATAGAATGAATATATATACATCGGTGTCATAAAAGCCCAAACCAATTCTTTTGGAGTGTAAAATAATGCGAATAATCGCCATTTACATGCTGTGCTACAAAAACGTTCCCTAAATTACCATGCAAAGTAAGCGTAATTTTCCGAAAGGAATGGAAAAGATGGAAGAAGTGCAAACAAAGCCAAAGCCACGCATCATGGCCATTGATGACAGCGAGCTTGTGCTGGGCATGATTGAAAATTCTCTGGCTGATGAATATACGGTTTTGCCCTTTACGCAAAGCCCAGAGGCAGTGCTTGCCATGCGCGAGCTTTCGCCGGATTTGATTTTGCTGGATTATGAGCTGCCCGGCCTTAACGGCTTTCAAGTGGTGAAATGGATGCAAGAAAACACCAGTCTTGCAGATATCCCCGTTATGTTTTTAACCTCGTATCAAGACATCAACTTTGAAGTGCGTGCATTTGAGCTTGGCGCTGTGGATTATATTCACAAGCCGTTTTCGCCCATTTTATTAAAAAAGCGCATTGCGCTGCATTTGGAGCATGCCGCCAACACCGCACGGCTGGCGAGCTATAATTCTATACTGCAATCCGCTTTAGATGAAAAAACGCATATTATTAAAGAATTGCAATATGCAATTGTGTTTACTTTATCCGATCTTGTGGAGATGCGTGATCGCTCTACCGGCGGGCATATTCAGCGTACCACCGCTTATTATCGGCTTATTTTGCAGCATCTTGAAAAAAGCGGTATTTATCCGCAGTACCTAAAAGGCTTGGATTATGAAATTGTGTGCGAGGCAGCGCAGCTGCACGATATCGGCAAGGTAGCGATACCCGATTGCATTTTGCTGAAAAACGGGCGGCTGGAAGAATCGGAATTTGCGGTGATGAAAACGCATACGCTTATTGGCCATAATGCACTTGTGAAAGCAATGATGCTCACGCACGACAAGGACTTTTTAAATTTGGCCGCCATTGTAGCGCTGACGCATCACGAGCGCTGGGACGGCACAGGCTATCCATACGGCATCTCGGCAGAAGCCATCCCCTTTGTGGGGCGCGTGATGGCCATTGTGGACGTGTACGACGCGATTGTGTCTGAACGGCCATATAAAAAGGCGTTTCCCCATTCCTACGCGATACAGGAAATTGCCAATGGCCGCGGCACGCATTTTGACCCTGTTTTGGTGGATGCCGTGCTGGAAATCGGCGATGAATTTTTAAAAGTGGCAAACAGCGATTAACCACAGATTTGTGCATCTTATGTGAAATTGCGCAAATTGCGGCGGCCAATGGCGACGAGTGGTTGTCACCGACGTGTAAAAG
>JAGPHI010000162.1 GCA_018055565.1 Oscillospiraceae bacterium
TTTGTGTTTATCGGAAGGGAAGTGGATATTTGCCAAGCTATCAAAAAAACACCGAGCCTAACGCGCCACGCGGCAAAAAGCCGCTTTCGCGCTTTACGTTTTCCATGCAGCGCGCGGCATATGCCGATACCGCGCTATACGAAGAGCTGTCTTTCTACAGCTTATATATTGCACTTGGGCAGTTTTTATATCGTATTGGCTTTGAAGCCGAATACCTCACGCGGGAATTTATCCGTGGCGCAAAAGCCGCTTTGCACGCTTTTTGGCGTATTTGCAAGCGTTTTGGCCGTTTGTTTTCCACGGCGATTTTGCGTGCCATAAGCGCACTTACCCATGACGCGCGGGAGTTTACAGGGCGCATCCTTTCGGGCTTTCGGGGCATACGCGCCGCCGTAGAAGAAGAAAAACAGCAAGGCAACGCGCGGGCCGCAAAAGCCGGCTTGCAATATTTTGGGCGCGGCATTTTGATGTACCGCCATCTGATTGCCAACCTTGCCAGCTATCTTTTGCCGATTGGCGCTGCATTGCTTTTTGTGTACACCGCAAACACCATGCTGGGCTACACCTATGCGCTTTCTGTGGAATATAAGGGCGAAAGCCTCGGATATATTGCCAACGAAAATATCTATGAAAGCGCGCAAAATCTGGTGCGTAGCCGCATCCAAAAGGTGTCTGGCGAAGAGGATTTCACTGCAAAACCCACGTTTTCTATTTCTGTTGCCGACAAAAGCCAGCTTACTACCGACACGCAAATTGCCGACAGCCTCATCCGCACCTCGTCTGACCAAATTCAGGACGCTGTGGGTATTTATGTAAACGATGCGCTTTTGGGCGTTACCACCGACGGCGCGCTTTTAAACAGCACGCTGGAGGGTGTGAAAGCCAAATATGCTGACCCAGCGCGTCCGGATATTCGCGTAGAATTTGTAAAAAATGTGCAGCTGGTGCCCGGGCTTTATTTCACCACATCCATCACCGATTCCGCTGCCATTGTGAATACGCTTACCGGCGAGGTGGAAGGGCAAAAAATTTATGTGGTGCAAAAGGGCGACAGCCCGCAATTAATTGCGCAAAAAAACGGCATTCCTTTAAAGGATTTGCAAGCGCTGAACCCGCATATGACCGAAAAAAATTACCGCATGCCCATTGGCGACGAGCTGATTGTCAGCCGACAGGAAAACTTTTTACAGGTAAAAACCATCGAGCCCACCACCTACACGCAGCCCATCCCCTATCCCACGGAAAACGAAGAAACAGACAAGCTGTTTAAAAACCAAAAGAAAACCGTGCGCAAGGGCGTGGCGGGCACCGAGCAAATTACCAGCGAAATTGTGCGCATCGACGGCGTTGCCGTGGAAGAGATTGTGCTAGAGCGCGTCACGCTGCAAGAGCCTGTCAGCGAAGTGATACAAATTGGCACCAAAAACTTTACAAATAATGTTTCCGGCGGCGTTGTCGGCACAGGGCGCTTTGCGTATCCGGTGCCAAATGTCACCTATATCACCACTCGTTTTGGCCAGGGCGGCCACCGTGGCCTTGATATCTGCGCGCCGTATGGCTCGCCGATTGTTGCGGCAGACAGCGGCACAGTGGTGCAGGCGGGATACCATTACAGCTACGGCAATTACGTGCTGATTAATCACGGCAACGGCATTACCACGCGCTACGCGCACTGCTCGGCGCTGGCTGTTGGTGTGGGCTCAAGCGTATCGCGCGGGCAGATTATCGGCTATGTAGGCTCCACTGGCAATTCCTCCGGCAACCATTGCCATTTTGAGGTGATGATTAACGGCAGCTTCGTGAATCCGCAGGGATTCATCTAGCCATTCGCACAGTATTACAAAAGGCGGGTGCCATAAACGGACGTTTCCGTTTATGGCACCCGCCTTTCATTATCGTACATTGTGTAAGGCTATGCCTGCCGTGCAGCCATTGCACGAAAGTGCTTTTATGCCCGTGTGTTTTTTTATAGAAAGCTCGCCTAAGTAAAAGCGCGATATCATGCGTGCGCTTTCACCGAGTATACCAAATGCGGCATCTCCATGCCGTAATAATGCTTCACAATTTTGCCCTTTATCGTCATGCCGTTTCGAATTGCGACTTTTTGTGACGGCAAATTGTTTTCGCGAATAATCGAATATACTTCATCTGCGCCCAGCTGCTCGAACGCATATTGCTTGCAAGCAATGGCCGCTTCCGTGGCATAGCCTTGATGCCAAACGGCTTTTTGAAACAAATAGCCTATTTCCAGCACCTCTTTGCCGCCGCAGTCTTGCAAAGTCAGGCCGCATTGGCCAATCATCTCTTTTGTGTCCTTTCGCAGCACCGCCCAAAGGCCAAACCCGTTTTCTTGATAGCGGCGGCATTGCTTGTCCATCCATTCTTGTGCCTCAATGTCACTGAATGCATGTTCATACGCATACATCACCTCTTTATCCTGCAAAATTGCGCACAGTGCCGCATAATCCGTTTGGCACAGTTCGCGCAGATATAAGCGCGTTGTTTCTATCTGCATGGCCGCTTTGTCCCTCCTGTTTCCTAAATCAATTTTCGTTTGTAAAGGCCGCTTTTTTTCTGCGCGCCTATACTACTTTTCATGCTTATATTAATAGCAGCGCATGCAGCGCTTTTGCAAAGCGCTCATCCTGCGCGCTGGTGCGCTTTGCGCTGCCCTTTAGCCTGCCGCCCGCCATGCGGATTTTTTTGGCGATATAGCGCGCATTTAATAGCGATTCGATATTATTGCTATCATATACCATGCCGTCCTGCGATATCGGAATTGCGCATTTGGCAAGGCACATCGCGGCAAGGCCATAATCCTGCGTTACCACAATATCGCCTTTTTGCACCTTGTTTACCAGCGCAAAATCCACACTGTCCGCCCCTTTTGACACCGTAATGGTAACGGCGCCCTCCTTTTCAAACACGTGCGAAGTATCGCAAAGTATCGTGCAGGCAAGGCCGTGCTGCTTTGCCATTTGCACTGTGCTGTCCACTACGGGGCACCCGTCTGCGTCAATCCATATTTGCATATAAGCCTTACCTTTCTGCCAAAAGCACGGCGCTTTATCCCACAAAGGTAAAGCGCGTGTAGGTTTTGCCATCACGCGTAATTTGCTCGTTCCACATCGACGCAGGGCGCACCCAAATGCCGCCCTCGCCATATAGCGCGCGGTACACCACCATATCCTCCAGCGTTTCGGAATGCTTTGCCACATACAGCAGCTCGTATTCATTGCCTTTAAAGTGTCGATATTTGCCCGGCTTCATGCCCGTTTCGTTCATATTAGCACTTCCTTTTCATTCTGTGTACGCAAGCTGCATTTTTGTGCGTTGTCATACGTGTTTTTACCGATGCTATTACCGAAAAACGAAACCCGATTGGCAAGGCCGTGGCCTTTTTCAAACGGGTTTCGTTTATTGCATCATCGTGCCGCTTTATGCAAAAGCATATGCCCTCGCTTACAGGCTGTTTGCATGGTCATGCTTTTCCAATAGCTTAAATTGGCCCACAAGCTCTTTCATCAGATTGGCCTGCCCGTTCAGCTCCTCGCTGGCGGCGGCGCTTTGTTCGCTAGTGGCAGAATTGGTCTGCACCACCGAGGATATTTGCTCCACGCCCACGTTAATTTGCGCAATCGAGTTGGATTGCTCCGCAGATGCCTGCGATATCTCGGTAATCAATTTGGCCATTTCCTGTGCGCCTGTCACCACCTCCACTAAGGAATTGGCGGTTTCGTCGGCAATTTTTACCCCGTGCTCCACCGATTTTACAGAGCTGGCAATCAGCACATTTGTCTGCTTTGCGGCCTCGCTGCTCTTTGTGGCAAGGTTGCGCACTTCGTCTGCTACAACGGCAAAACCCTTGCCCGCAGCGCCCGCGCGCGCCGCTTCCACAGCCGCGTTTAGCGCAAGGATATTCGTTTGGAATGCAATATCCTCAATTGTTTTAATAATTTTGCCAATTTGCTCGGAAGAACTGCTAATTTCAGACATCGCGCCAATCATCTCATTCATTTGGCTATTGCTCGTCATCAGCCCGG
>JAGPHI010000005.1 GCA_018055565.1 Oscillospiraceae bacterium
GTGTCGGCCTCGCCCAATCATCAGGCCGCGCGGGTAAGCCCGATAGAAAGCCGCTTTAATGTGGCCGCATTTGGCGTATTGGGGTATGAGCTGGATTTACAGCTGCTTTCGCCCGCAGAGGAAAAGGCGGTGGCCGCGCAAGTGGCGTGGTATAAGGCGCACAGGGGGCTTTTACAATACGGACGGTTTTTGCGTTTAGCAAACCCCTGCTTTGATGCAAAATGCGAATGGATGGTTGTATCGGACAATCAAAACGAAGCGATACTGGGCGAGTTTTTGCATTTAATGGTGCCCAACACTGCAAAACCGCCGTTGCGCTTTGCAGGGCTTTGCGAAAAGCAAGAGTATCGCGTTACGGCGCGCAGCCAAGTGATTGACATTCGCACCTTTGGCAGCTTGATTAATCAGATTTTGCCCGTTAAGGTGAACACGTCGGGGCATTTGATGCACGCGGCGGCCGATTTTTACATGATGCCGTGCGAAAGCGAGCAATACACCGCGGGCGGCGATTTATTGATGCATGCGGGCATTCGGCAAAAGCAGGCGTTTACAGGCACGGGCTATAACGACGACGTGCGCCTGATGCCGGATTTTTCTTCACGGATGTATTATGTGGCGGCAATAAAGCCGTAATAGCACAAACAGCACATGCGCGTTTAAATGCATAAGCGCGCGGAAAGAAAGGTATACGATGGATTTTACAAGCATTGTAAGCGCAGTGCGCGCCGATAAGCTGGCGTGCCGTATTTTTGAGCGCGAGGGGCACGGAAAATACCGCGACCGCGTGCGGGTGTATCGCGACGGCCGCCTTTTGTTTGAACGCTTTTGCTATGGCGAGGCGGCGGGGCTTGTGTTTTCCATGTGGGGCAAAGCCGAACAGCCGATTGATTGGCAGTATGACGCGTGCGCGCATTCGCAAAAAACAGAGGTGCCAAAGGCCTTGACGGATAGCGTAGACGGCGCGCTTTTGTTTGACGATAAGGCCGCGCTATGGAAAGAGAGCGAGGCGCTTAAAACCGACGCTGCCAACGGGTATTCGTTGCTGGCAATTTTGTTCGGGCGCTGAGATGACGAATGCAGCACAAGCGCTTTTGCAATTTAGCGAGGCCACAAAATTAACGTACGATGCCAATATCGGCCTGTACACAGGCCTTTTGGGCGAATATTGCTTTACCGCAAAGGCGGCAGCAGGCACCTGTGTGCTAACGCTTTACGCTTGCCCCACGCGCCCAATTGAGGAGCTGCAAGCACTTTTGCTTTCGGTTAAAAGCGCAAATGTGCAATATGAAAACGAAAAGCTTACCATCACGCTTGCGGGCGATGCGCTAACTGCGCTTTCCCTTGCGGCGGCCAGCGAGCGCCTTGTGCATCTGGCCTGCGCGGCGGGCATGGCAAGCGCGTGCGCTTTGTGCGGCACAGTGCAAAGTGCAGAAGAAAGCGTGCGCTTATATCCGATAAACGGGCAATATACGCCGCTGTGCATGCACCATCGCGAGCAGCAAAGCCGCGAAAAAGCGCGCACAAAAAACGATGCGCCCGTGCGCAATAAAGATTTTGCAGGCGCGTTTGGCGGCGCGGTGCTGGCGTTTTTTGTATACATTGTGGCCTATCAGCTGGGCAATGTTGCGCCGTTATTGGGCGGCATGTACGGTTTTTGCGTGGTGATGGGGTATCAAAAGGCGGGCGGCGCGTTTCATAAAAAGGCGGCGCTGTTTTCAGCCAGTATCTGCCTTGTGGGCATCGCCATCAGCGAGCTTGTGGCCATTTGGGTTATGCTTTGCCTTACATATTTTTGGCAAGGGGTATCGCCCGTGCAAAGCCTATTCATGCTGCCTGCGTTTTTGGCGCAGCCCTATGCGCTGCGCGCGGCAATTAACGATATTGCCTATGCCTATTTGCCGATGCTGCTGGTGCATCTTTGGTGGTATCTGCGCTGCAAAAAACATAATCGTGCAAAGTAGGCGGCACAAAGGCCAAGAAAGGAATAGTATTTCATATGACAATGTCTCACGCTAAAATTCAAAAAATGTGCGCGGCGGCGCTTTTGTGCGCAATCGGCATTCTGATTCCGATGATTTCGCCAATCAAAATTGCGATTGGCCCAATGAGCTTTACGTTGGCAAGCCACGTGGCTATTTTTATGGCGATGTTTATTTCGCCTGCGGTGGCCGCCGTGGTATCGGTGGGCACTACGCTGGGCTTTTTGCTGGCGGGGTTTCCGCCAGTTGTGATGGTGCGCGCGGCAAGCCAATTGGTGTTTTTGCTGATCGGCGCGTTTTTGCTGCGGCAAAAACCGAATGCGTTTCAAACACCCGCGCGCATTTTTGCGCTGGGCGCAGGGCTTTCGGTGATACACGCCGTGGGCGAAATGCTGGTGGTGACGGCCTTTTTGTTTGCGGGTGTTCCGCTGGGCGGCACGGTAACGAGTGTGCTGTTTGGCCTTGTTGGGGTGGGCACCTTTGTGCACAGCATGATTGATTTTGCGCTGGCGTTGCTGGTTTGGGCGCCCGTGTCACGCGCGGTAAAAATGCCCATTGCATTTCGCTATGTGCGTAAAGCGTAAACTGGCTTTCCAATGCAGCAAGATGCGGCATATAAATTGATATACAAAAAAACAAAAGCGCCCTTGCGGTAAACGCAAGGGCGCTTTGATTGATTTGACGCGCTGATGAAGCCGCGCTTTTTGTGACACATCGGTGTTTATGCTACGCGCGGGCGGCTACGGCATGCAGGCCATCCAGCAAAAGCGTGGGCGCATACGCCACCTTGTGCGTACAATGCGGCACAATCATGCCGGCTGCGCCGCCCGTGGCAACGCAGGTGCACGGCGCGCCAAGCTCTGCTTCAAAGCGCGCCAGCATGCCGTCTAGCATGGCGGCAGTGCCAAACACAAGGCCGCTTTGCATGCTGCACGCGGTGTTTTTGCCGATGGCGGTGCGCGGCGGCTCAATGGCGATGCCGCCAAGCTGGCTGGAACGCGCAGTCAGCGCGTCAAGGCTGATAAAAAGCCCAGGGAATATCGACACGCCCTCTACGTCGCCGTCCTTGCCGATGGCGGTAATTGTGGTGGCCGTGCCCATGTCAATGACAATGGCGGGCAGGGCATAGCGCTCTTTTACAATTACTGCGGTGGCAAGAATATCGTTGCCAAGCTCTGCCGGATTGTCGATATGAATGGCCACATCGGCGTTTTCTTTACTTAAAAACATAGCGTCTACGCCAGAAAAAATTTTTACCGCGCGCGCAATGGCCGCCGTAACACGCGGCACCACGCTGGAAATAATCGCACGTTCAATGCCCTCGCGGGCAACACCGTACAGCTTTAATATGCCCGCAAGCTCCAGCGCGTATTGGTCGGCCTCAAGGCTTCGGTCGGTGGAAAGGCGTGTTTCAAACGACAAGGCGCCGTGTGCGTAGCCACCCATTACAATATTGCTGTTGCCAATATCAATTGCCAAAATCATAGCAAAGCGCATTCCTTTCGTGCGCAGCGCTGTGTGCGGCGCAAAATTGCGGGCCGCATATGGCGCAAAGCGCGTATTCATCGTTGTGCATGCTTATAGAAGGATACATTAGCTATTATTATAAAGATAGTATGCACAATGCGCAACATATTTTTGCGTTTGTGCAACATACTTTTGCGCAAACGCTCATACAATTTAACAGATAAAGGAGGCATGCGTGGAAAATAAAAACTTTCACGCCCGGTTTTGTGCCTTTAGCGCCATGCGGCGCGCATTCGGCTATGCCGAATACAGCATTGGCACAATGCTGCTGAGCAACCTCACAAGAAAGGAATGTGTTTTAACATGTTTGTACTTACCTTGCGCAAAGGAGCCCTGAAAAAACTGGCGGTTGTTGCGGTGTGCGGTGTGGTGCTGGCGGGCGGCGTGATGGGCGTTTCAACGCTTTTGCAAAGCAAAGAGGACCCATATGCCGAGGACGTGGTGGCTGTGACGGATGAGGCGGTGGCTTCGGCCGATGTAAAGGATATGAAAATCACCTCGCCGCAGGAGCTGGTGACGCTGCTTGCCACATATGGCATTACGGCAGATGCTGCGTCGGCGCAGGTTATCAGCGTAAAAGTGCCGCGCAAATGGGACGAAAGCTTTAAAGCGTTTAATGAAGTTATTAAAGAAAGCGGCCTTGACCTTGCAAAGGCAAAAGGCAAAAAGCTGGATAAATGGCTGCTTTTGGTGCCCGCCATGAGCACAGGCGAAGATAAAACCTTTGCGGTTGTGCTGGTGGATAAAGATAAAGCCGTGGGCGCATATCTTTTGAAAAAGCCCTCCGGCGAAGTGCTGAGTGTGAAGCCGCAGGCCCCTGCCACAGCGCCGCTTACACCAGAGGAGCAAGCTGCCAACGCGGGCTTTGCCGAGGGCGTGCCGGTTGCTGCACCGGATGCCGCAGCCAATACACCTGTGCCCGATGCACCCGTAAATGCCAGTGCCGAAACGCCTGTGCAGGCGGATGTTACGGGTGAAGCCGCACCAACGGAATAAAAGGTTATCTTTCCAACGGGTTTACCCGCATGCAAAGCCTATGCTTTTTCCTTTATATATGGTATGCTATAGCTATTGTAACGGCAATGGATAGCAAATTGCCGAGGGAAAAGCAGGAGGATATACCATGCGTTTGGATAAATATTTGGCAAGCGCCGCCGCACTTTCAAGAAGCGAGGCACGGGACGCTGTGATGAAAGGGCGCGTGCGCGTGGACGGCGCGGTGTGCAAAAAGGCGGGCACCGAGGTAACAAATGCGTGCGAGATATTGTTTGAAGGGCGCGCGCTTGTGCACACCGAGCATGTATATATTATGCTGGATAAGCCGATGGGCGTTGTGAGCGCAAGCACAGATAAAAGCGACAAAACCGTGGTGGATTTGGTGAAGGACGCATACCCCAAACGGGAGCTTTTCCCTGCGGGCCGCCTTGACAAAACCAGCACGGGCTTTGTGCTGTTAACAGACGACGGCGCTTTTGCGCATGATATTTTGGCGCCAAAGCGGCACGTGTCGAAAACCTATGAAGTGGAGATTGACGCGCCCCTTACCGAAGAAATGGTGCAGGGATTTAAAAGCGGCGTTGTGCTGGCCGACGGCACCGCGCTGTCGCCCGCCGAGGTTACGCCTTTGCAGGATGCGCTGCACGTAAAGGTGGTTTTGCGCCAGGGTGTGTATCATCAAATTAAACGCATGTTCGGCGTGTATGAGGTGGGCGTGAACGCGCTGCGCCGCGTGGCCATCGGGGCGCTTAGTTTGGATAAAGCCCTAAAGCCGGGCGAATTTCGCGAGATTACGGCACAGGAGCTTACAGAAATTTCCATGTAGTAAAAAGACGGATTTTCAAAATTTGTACACATTTTGCGGCTATTATGGTCACAAACAACGCAATTTGGTGCTTTTGAATAAGCCGTTTTCTGAATTACACAATAAAGCTTAAAATTATTTGTTGAAATATGTTGCAAAAGTCATAAATATTGTGTAAAATAGAGAGCAGAAAGACCGCTTATTGTTCAAAATCACAAACCGTCCCATCGGGGGCGCAAAAGAAGGGAAACGGGTTTATGGCTAACAGAGTTTTTCAAGGCGTTGTTTACCAAATGAAAGACGCGATTGACCGCACGGTCGGCGTGGTGGACGAGACGGGCACTATTATATCCTGCTCGGATTTAAACCGTATCGGCGAGGTGCGGGAAAGCATTGTTGCCGACAGGCTTACAGCAGGCGACTGCTTTGTGCGCGACGGCTACACCTATCATTTGTTTAGCTCCAACAAGCGCAACGATTACGCGGTGCTTGTGGAAGGGCAGGACGAGCTGGCTGCCCGCTACGCGGCCCTTTTGGCCATCAGCATGCAGAACATTAAGCAATATCACGACGAAAAGTTTGACAAGGCGAATTTTATTAAAAACGTGGTGCTGGATAATATCCTGCCCGGCGACATCTACGCAAAAGCGCGCGAGCTGCATTTTGCCACAGATGTGTCGCGCGTGGTTTTCCTCATTCGTGTAACAAGCGGCGCAGACATCTCGGCATACGATGTGTTAAGCGGCTTGTTTCCCGATAAGCAAAAGGACTTTGTGTTTAATATCTCCGAAAACGATACCATGCTGGTAAAAGAAATTAAGCGTTCGATTGACCCGCACGATCTTGAAAAGCTGGCTTCCAGCATTGTGGACACCCTAAATGGCGAGCATTATATTAAAGCCGTGGTGGGTATCGGCACGCCGATTGGCAATGTGAAGGATTTGGCCACAAGCTTTAAAGAAGCGCAAATTGCGATGGAGGTTGGCAAGGTGTTTGACACCGAGCAGGCCATCATCAATTATGATTCGCTCGGAATTGCAAGGCTTATTTATCAATTGCCCACCACCTTGTGCGAAATGTTTTTAAAAGAGGTGTTCAAGCAGGGCAGCATTGAAAGCCTTGACACAGAGACATTGTTTACCATCCAGCGCTTTTTTGAAAACAACCTCAACGTCAGCGAAACGAGCCGCGGTTTATTTGTGCACCGCAACACGCTGGTGTATCGCCTTGAGAAAATTAAAAAGCTTACAGGTCTTGATTTGCGCGAGTTTGACGACGCGATTGTGTTCAAGGTTGCCCTGATGGTAAAAAAATATCTCAGTGCGAACCCTGCAAAATACTGATACGATACAATGAATGGGCGCACCGGCACAGCAAGCGGCACACAGGGCATTTGCCTTGTGTGTGCGCGGCTTTTGCACAGGCGCTCATTTTTTTGCCAATGGGCGCGGCGCACTTTGCGTGTGCATGGATACGGCGCTTGCTTTGCCCATTACGGCAAAAGATATAAAGGAATGGTGACTCTATGATTCAACTGCACGGTGTAAGAAAAGAGTATCCGGGCGGCATTGTCGCTTTAAAGGATGTAAATATTGATATTAAAAAAGGCGAATTTGTGTTTGTGCTTGGGCATTCGGGCGCGGGCAAAAGCACCTTTTTAAAGCTGATATTGCGCGAAGAGGTTGCCAGCGCGGGCACCGTTATTGTGAACGGGCACGATTTGGGCAAAATCCGCCAGCGCGATATCCCTTATATGCGCCGTGGGCTGGGCGTGGTGTTTCAGGATTTTCGCCTGATACCCACAATGACGGCCTACGAAAACGTGGCGTTTGCCATGCGCGTTACCAATATCCCCGAAAAAGAAATTAAGCGCCGCGTGCCCTATGTATTGGGGCTTGTGGGGCTTTCCAATAAAGCGCACAGCTTGCCGCAAGAGCTTTCGGGCGGCGAGCAGCAGCGCATCGCGCTGGCAAGAGCATTGGTGCATTCGCCCCAAATTATCATTGCGGACGAGCCCACCGGCAATATTGACCCCGAGCTATCCGTGGAAATGATGGAGCTTTTGCAGGCCATTAACAGTGTGGGCACCACCGTAGTGGTGGTTACCCATGAGCACGATTTGGCACATCGCTTTCATAAACGCATTATCACCATTGACCACGGCGAGGTTGTGCGTGATACAACCGGCAGGGAGGTGGCAAGATTATGACGTTTTCCAGTTTTCGATATTTAGTAAAGCAGGGTTGGCACAATATGATTGCCAACCGCCTGATGTCGTTTGCGTCGTTTGGCGTGTTGACGGCTTGCCTTGTTATCACGGGCGCGGCGCTTTTGCTTTCGGTAAATTTAAACAGCTATATGACGTATTTAGGCAGCCAAACCGCCGTGGAGGCGTTTTTGGAAGATACGGTGGATTCCCCTGCGCGCGATGCGCTGGAGGCGTCTATTAAAGCCATGCCCGAGCAATCGGAATATCTATATGTTTCCAAAGAGCAGGCCGTGATTGATTTGGGCAACGAAATGGAAGATATGAAGCCGGTTTTAGAGGAATATGCAGGGCCGAATAACCCTGGCAATCCGCTGCCCGCTTCGTTTCGTGTGTTTGCCAAAGACCCGCAAGACGTGCCCGCGCTTTCCAAAAAGCTGGCGGCGCTGCCGGGCGTGTATAAAGTAAAAACACCCACAGAGCTTGCCACGGTGCTGGCAAATATGAAAACCATTGTCAATTTTGCGGGCTGGGGCATTATCGCTTCGCTGGCTGTAGTAAGCGTGGTGGTTATCAGCAATACCATTCGCCTCACGGTGTTTGCGCGGCGCAAAGAAATTAATATCATGAAATTTGTTGGCGCCACAAACGGCTTTATCCGCCTGCCCTTTTTTGTGGAGGGCGTTACGGTGGGCGTGGTGGCGGGCGCAGTATCGTCTATGATCGTGCTGGGCACGTATAGCGCGATTTTGCGGTATCTTACAACGCCCGATGCCGCATGGCTCAGCTTTTTTACGCAGTCGATTTTGCCTGTTACCGCGGTGTGGCCCATGATTGTGGCCAGCTTTATCGTGTTTGGGGTGTTTATCGGCAGCATCGGCACCACATCCAGCATTCGCAAACACTTAAAAGTGTAAAACGCGTTTACAAGCATCAACGTTGATTAACCTGTGCACTATGGAGGCATGTATGACTGTAAAAAATATACTGCGTAAACTGCGCAGGCCCGCGCGCTTTGCGCTTTCTATTACGCTTTGTGTGGCACTGCTGCTTTCAGGCGGCGCGGGCCGTCTTTTGACCACCGCAAACGCCGAAACACTTTCGGAAAAGGTGCAGCGCCTTGAAAAAGAAAAGCTGGCGCTGGAAGCGGAAATCAAAGAAAACGGCACAGACATCAAAAAAGCGCAGGCCACCAAAAATGCCTATGCCAAAAAAGCCGAGGTGGAGCGCCAGCAGCTGGAGCTTATCGGCGCAAGCATCGAGGCCACGCAAGCGGCGCTGAACGAAAAAATGCTGGAAATTGAACAAAAGATTTTAGAGATACAAGGCACAAAAGATCGGTTTGAAACGCGCATTACCACAATTTATATGAATAAAGACCGTTCGGGTTTGTCCACACTTTTAGCGGTAAAAGATTTTTCGGAATTTTTGCGCGTATCCGAGAATTTGCAGGCGATTGCCAAGCACGACACCGAGCTTTTGGCCCTTCTGCGCGAGCAGCAGGCTGCGCTGGAGGTCATGCGCGCTAATATAGAGGCGGACCTTGCAAGCCTAGAGACGCAAAAGGCCGAGCGCGAGCGCTTAAAGGCGCAATACGAGCAAAGCATGCTGAAGGCGCAAAAAGAGGCCGACGCGGCGGCTGCCGAAAAGGCGGCGAACGAGGCGAGCTACGCCAACCTTTTGCCCCAATACGAAGCGGCACTGCGCGAATGGGAGGCGTGGGTGGCACAGGATTCGCAAGGTGGCGAGTTTGTAGGCGGCGAATTTTTATGGCCTGTGCCGGGATATACGAGCATTTCCTCGGGCTTTGGCGAAAAACGTTTGATTTATGGCAAGTGGGATATTCATCGTGGTATCGATATTCCCGCACCCGCAGGCAAGCCCGTTTATGCGGCAGCCACGGGCAAGGTGTCTACGCTTGGCCATCACTGGACTTATGGCAAATGCGTGAAGATTTCGCACGGCGGTGGCGTGGTGTCGGTGTATGCGCACATGTCGGCCATTGCGGCGGGCTTTTCGGACGGCGACACCGTTACCAAAGGCCAGCTAATTGGCTATGTAGGCTCTACGGGCAATTCCACGGGCAATCATTTGCATTTTGAGGTGGATAAAAACGGTGTAGCTGTGAATCCTTACGGGTATTTAAAGGGATAGCGCTTTCATCAAGAAACGCTTTCCGAAAGGTAGTGCCAGTATGAAACGACAAGCAGGGGCGCGGATTTTCAGCGTGGCGCTAACGCTTTTGTTAACGGTGAGCATTGCTGTGCCGCGCTTTGCAACAGCGCGCGCCGAAACACCGAAGGAAAAGCTGGATCGCATCACCGCGGCTTTGCAGGTAACCAAAAGCGAGATTGCCAAAAGCGAAAAGGATATCCAAAAGGCGGCCGCAACCCAGCAGGCCTACGCCGAAAAGGCAGAGCTGGAGCGACAGGCGCTGGAAATCCTGACGCAGCAGATTGCCGATGCGGAAAGTGCGCTGCAAATAAAGCAAGAGGAAATCGCGGCCAAAATTGCGGATATTGAACACAATAAGGCGTTATTTGAAACGCGCATTGTAACCATTTATGAAAATAAAGATCGGTCGGGGCTTGCCACGCTTTTAGCCGTGCAGGATTTTTCAGAGCTATTGCGCGTATCGGAGGATTTGCAGGCGATTGCTAAGCACGACACCGAGCTGATTGCGCTTTTGCATACCCAGCAAATTGAGTTGGAAGCCCTAGCTGTGCAAATGCAAACGCAGCTAGACGCATTAAATGCGCAAAAGGCAGAAAGCGAACGCCTAAAGGCCGAATATGAACACAGCATGCTTCAAGCAAAGCAGGCAAAGGATGCGGCCGAGGCGAAAAAGGCCAGCGCCGAAATCACAAAAGAACAGCAGACTGCGGCGCAGGCGGCCGCGATGCGGGAATGGGAAGCGTGGGTGGCAAAGGATACGCAGGGCGGTGCCTTTGTGGGCGGCGTGTTTGCATGGCCTTTGCCGGGGCGCTATTCTGTTAGCTCTGGCTTTGGCGAGCGCGCGGATAATCACCGCGGCATTGATATCCCAGCGCCTATCGGCACGGCAATTTACGCCGCGGCAGACGGCACGGTGTCTACAGCGGCGCATTCGTCCTATGGCGTTTGCGTAAAGATTTCGCACGGCGGGGGCGTGGTGTCGGTGTATGGGCACATGTCGGCGCGCGCCGCAGGCATTGTTGATGGGGCTGTGGTCAGCAAAGGGCAGCTGCTGGGATATGTGGGTTTAACGGGTGTCACCACGGGGCCACATCTGCATTTTGAGGTGGATGTGAACGGCGGCGCGGTAAACCCCTATACATATCTACAGGGTTAGTGGTATAATAAGAAAATAGCGTTTTGCCCGATTGCTGTGTGGCATGCCGCAAGGCACCGCCAAAAGCACGGCCAAAGGCCGATGTGCAAAAATCTTGATAGAAAGCCAATCCCTGCGCAATATCGAAATGAAAGAAGGGCTCTGTAATGTCCGGTCGCTCAAAGCTTGTGCGCTTCGCCTGTTTGGCCATTGCGCTTTTAATGTCTGCATCAGTGATTATTCCGCTGATTATACAGCTTACTTTTTAATGTAGGAGAACAAGTTTGAAAGATTGCTCTTTCAAACTGGGTTTTGCGGCTTTCCCGCCAAAACACGTTGGCGGCATGATCCCACGCGGATAAACAGCGCAATTCCCCAAGAAAGGAATGCTTAAATGAATAAAAAAATATCGGTCAATTTAGCGGTTGCTATTGCCATTATCGCCATGACGGTTACCTTTTCTATCACCATGATTTTATCGATGAAAATTTTTGATAAAACGGTATCTTCCGTGCGCGAAAAAGAGATTTTGTATAACAAACTTGCCGAAATTGATAAGCGCGTGCGCGCGGAATATTACGGCACCATTTCCGATGAAACGCTGTTTGATATGATCAGCGTGGGTTATATGGCGGGCATCGGTGACGGCAAAAACGCAAAATATTATACGGCCAAGCAATATGCCGAGCTTTTGGATATCCAAGACGGCAAGGTGGTGGGCGTGGGCGTAGAGGTTATCAAGCAGGGTAACAGCTATGCGCGCGTCATCGAGGTGTATCCCGATTCACCTGCGGCGCTTGCAGGCATCCAGAAAAATTTTACGATAACAAAAATTGGCGACATCGACGTGAAGCCCTTAACGCTAGAGCAGATTCAAACACTTTTGCGCGGGGAGCAAGGCACCGAGCTGAGCCTTACGTATTTAGACGCAATGGGTGCCGAGCAGCCGCCTATCATGCTGCGCCGCACACCGTTTGAGCGCAAGAGCGTGGAATATCTTTTGCCAGAGGGCAAAACCACTGGCTATGTAAAAATTACTTCGTTTAACAATAAAACGGCTGCCGAACTGGACGGCGCAGTGAGCGAGCTGAGAAAGCAGGGGGCAACCTCGCTGGTGTTCGACGTGCGCAATAACGAGGGTGGCCTTTTGGACGGCGTTGTCAGCACCATCGACGTTTTGTGCCCCGAGGGCGCAATCGGCAGCACCGAGGACAATAATGGCGAGGTGCGCAGCTTGGGGCTTTCTGATGCATCAGAGGTCGATTTGCCAATGGTGGTACTAACAAACGGTAAAACCGCCAGCGCAGCCGAGCTTTTCGCCAGCGCCATTCGGGATTTTGGCAAGGGCAAAATTGTTGGCACGAAAACCTACGGCAAGGGCACCGTGCAATGTGCACCGCAGCGCTTGTCGGATTCTTCGGCGATTAGCTTTACCACAGGCAAGCTTTTAACGGCCAAAGGCGAAAGCTTTGACGGCGTGGGCATTGTGCCGGATGAAGAAATTGCCCTAAAGCCCGAAGAAGAGCAAAATTTTTACGATTTAACGCCGCAAACCGATTCGCAAATTGCGCGCGCATTTGAAGTGGCACAAAGCATGCTGATTAAAAACGGCGTTGTTACGCCGCCTGCACCCGCCACAAGCACACCAGCGGCCCCCAGCGAAAGCGCACCTGCGGCGCAATAAAGCACACAAGCGCAAAGCCATTCATCCGTAAATACGCGCCGCCCCTTGCAAAGCGATGCTTTACAAAGGGGCGCTGCCTTTTTGTGCCATGCATAGTAAAGCGCGGCAAAGATAAGCGGTGCCAATCGCCCAAGAAAGATAGGGTTTAACAATGAATTTAACAGAAGTTTCGGTAATACGCGATTTATGCGAGCAGCACGGCTTTACGCTTTCAAAGGGCTTTGGGCAAAACTTTATCGTCAACGCAGGCGTGTGCCCCAAAATTGTGGCCGCCAGCGGCATCACGGCGGATTGGGGCGTTTTGGAAATTGGGCCGGGCATCGGCGTGCTAACAAAAGAGCTGTGCAAGGCAGCGCAAAAGGTGGTTGCAGTAGAGGTAGATAAGCGCCTGCCCGCTGTTTTGGCGCAAACGCTTGCGGAATTTGACAATATCCAAATTGTGCAGGAAGACGTGTTAAAATGCGACATTGCCGCGCTTTTGCAAAAGGAGTTTAGCGGCCTGCCCGTGGCCGTGTGCGCCAATTTGCCCTATTATATCACCAGCCCCATTTTAATGCGCCTTTTAGAGGAGCGTTTGCCCGTTGAAAGCATTACCGTAATGGTGCAAAAAGAGGCCGCACAGCGCATTTGCGCGCGCCCTGGCACGCGTGAGGCAGGCGCTATCAGCTATGCGGTGCATTATTATGCAAAGCCGGAGGTGTTGTTTACGGTGCAGCCGGGCAGCTTTTATCCGCCGCCCAAAGTAACCAGCGCCGTAATTCGCCTTGTGCCGCATAAAACGCCCACAATAACGCCGCAAGATGAAGCCAAGATGTTCCGCGTGATTCGCGCGGCATTTGGGCAAAGGCGTAAAACAGCGGCAAATGCCATTTCTGCGGGGATGAGCATGGAAAAGG
>JAGPHI010000163.1 GCA_018055565.1 Oscillospiraceae bacterium
GAGCCGCCGCCGATGCCGATTTTGATGAAATCGGCACCTGCCTGTGCTAAAAACCGAAAGCCGTCTGCGTCTACCACGTTGCCAGCGCCGATTTTAACGCGCTCGCCATATTTGGCGCGCACCCATGCGATGGTGCGGGATTGCCATTCAGAATAGCCCTCAGAGGAATCGATGCAAAGCACATCTGCGCCCGCCTCAACCAGCGCTGGCACGCGCTCGGCGTAATCGCGCGTATTGATGCCTGCGCCCACAACATAGCTTTTGTGCGCGTCTAAAAGCTCGTACACGTTTTCTTTATGCGATTCATAATCCTTGCGAAATACCATGTATTTCAAATGCTGGTTTTTATCAATCAGCGGTAGCGAATTGATTTTATTATCCCAAATAATGTCGTTGGCTTCTTTTAAGGTGGTATCGTCGCTTGCAACCACCAGCTTGTCGAACGGTGTCATAAAATTGCTGACAAGTGTATCGTTGGCCATACGGCTGATGCGATAATCGCGGCTGGCCACAATGCCCAAAAGGCGCCCGTTTGCCGTGCCGTCGTCTGTAACAGCCACGGTGGAATGCCCTGTTTTGCCTTTCAGCGCCAATATGTCGGACAAGGTTGCATCCGGACGCACATTGGAATCGCTGGTGATAAAGCCTTTTTTATAGCCTTTTACACGCTCAATCATCGCGGCCTCATCCTCGATGGATTGCGAGCCGTAAATAAAGGCAACGCCGCCCTCTTTTGCAAGCGCGATGGCCATCGTGTCGTTAGACACCGATTGCATAATGGCCGAAACCATCGGGATGTTCATCGTGATGGGGCATTCTTCCTTGCCTTTTTTGTATTTTACAAGCGGCGTAGCAAGGCTGACAGCCGAAGGCATGCACTCGGCCGAAGAATAGCCGGGCACCAACAAATATTCACCAAAGGTACGGGACGGCTCGCTGAAATAATGTGCCATTAACGCTCCCCTTACCACTCACTTGCCATATGGCCCGGAGTAGCTCCGCTTTTATGGCAAGCGGCATGCCAAATTTAACAGCTGTGGGCAAAATTTTGCAGCCCCCTCACAAGGGGTATTTTCGATATAATAGCATTTTCGAGCAAAAAACACAAGAGACAAGATGCAAGAGAAGTTTTGCCGAGGGCTTTGCACTTCTGTGCATTTTTACGGCGATGGCAAAAACGCACAGCCAAAACCATTCAAAAGAACGGTTAGCCGCGGGCTAACCGTTCTTTTGAAAGCTGCCGCGCACACGCGGTGTGCACAGCTTTGCCAGCTTATATTGTATATAATCAAAATCTTTAAAAAACGCGACTGCCGCCTGCATGGCCGATTGCTCATCGGCCAGTTTTTCCAGCGCAAGCGCCACGGCGGGCGTTTCATCTAGCTTTACAATGGCGCCATTTTCTGTAAAAAACAGCTTTATCAAGCGCGTTGAGCTGCTTTCTAAAAAGCACACGCGGATTTTTAGCACGTCGTCGCCGTCTTCATCCTGCGCAAAGGCCGCGTGCGTTGCCACGCGCCACGCAGTGCCGTTAATGTTTGCCACGCCCACGGCATCGCCGTCAAAGCCCAGCGGCAGCACGTTGACTTCGTCGCCCTCTTGCCATGTCATGTGCAATTGCTCGGCTTCTTGCGCAAAGGATATGCTGCGAATACCGCGCGGATAACTATCGCACATGGCCTGCAAAATCAGCGGCAAAAGGCCATTGGCATTATTTTCAAGCGTTAATTGCTTGCCAATAAGTGCTTTGGCTTTGGCGGGCAAGGTGTAGGGCGCGGGGGGTGCCTCTTTTACAAAAAGTGCTTTGATGCTTTGCCAAACGCTTGGCGCATACGGCGCTGTATACGCTGGCACCGCCTGTGCAAAATGCAGATTTTGCAAGGTAAAGGCAAGGCGCGCCGCCTCATCTTTATTTTCTGGCAGTGGCACTGTTTTTAACGCCGATGGCGCAAAATGGCGGCACACCGCTTGATAGGCAAAGCTGTCGGTAAACAGATGCCCGTTGCCGGCGTTCATCGCCACAATCAAATCCCTATCGGGATACACAATTACATATTGCCCAAACATGCCGTTAAACATATAGCTGCCATCGGCACTGTGCGGCCAAAGCTGATAGCCATATTCCTCGCCGGAGGACGCGCGCGTGCTGCGCACGCCGGTGGCCGAATGAATCCATTTTTTATCCAAAAGCTCAATTTCTTCGCCGTTTACACGCCAAAAGCCGTTTTGCAAATACAGCTGCCCCAGCTTTGCCAAATCCTCTAAAAAGAGATACATGCCCCAGCCGCCTTTGGTGATGCCAAGCGGGCATGTTTCCCACGAAACAGGGCCAAAGCCCATCGGCGCAAATAGGCGCTCGCGCAGAAATTCCAGCAGCGTTTTGCCCGTGCGTTTAGACACAATGGCCGACAGCATATAGCTGTTCATGCTATTATAGTCCATCTCGGTGCCGGCTTCAAACACAAAATCGCTTTCTAAGAAAGCGCGCGCCCAATCCTTTTCAAGCACCGCGCCTACCTCGCGAAAATTGACACCGCTTGTCATGCTTAACAGATGTTCTACCGTTACGCTTTTCATGCGGCGATTAGTTAAAAATGTGCATTTTTCGGGCAAAATATCGCAAACTTTTTCGTCTAAAGCCAAAAGCCCGTCCGATACCAGCAGCCCGATGGCCGTGCCCGTAAAGCTTTTGCAAAGGCTGTGCGTTACATGCCATGTTTGGGCGGTATAGGGCGCAAAATTGGCATCCACAATCACTTTGCCATGCCGCAAAACCAGCACGCTGTGCACACCCGCCGTTTTATCTGCCGCAAGCTCGCGCAAAAACGCATCCACCAGCGCATAGGGCACGCCCTGGGCGGCGGGCGTGCTGCGGGGAAAGCGCACACCGTCATACATAGGCGCAAGCGGCTTTTGCGCAAGCGGCGCAAAGGGCAAAAGATGCTCCGTGTCATTTTCCAGCAGCTTTTTTACAAAGGAAAGCGCTTTTACATTACTGCGCAATTGCATTGAAAATCTCCCTTTTCCCTTTTATTGTTTTTTCATCAGACGCGGGCGCAGCGTGGCGCAATATACATACACGATGCGGGCTACAGCAAGGTCATAAATCCAAAAGGTGATATTGCCCATCAGCAAAAGCAATGCGGCAAAACCCATGCCGCCCTGCGCAAATTCTGCCGTAAGATATGGCAGCGGAAACAAAAACAGCACAAGGCCATACATGCAAAGCACACTTGCGTTAAATACGCAAAATTTTGCGATTATGCGCCAAAGGCGGCTGGGCAGCTTTTCCAAAAGGGCTTTTAAAAGCGGATAGTAGCCCAAAAAGAAAATAAAAATCAAGCTCATTTCTTTATCGGGCACCAAAAATATGGCCAGCAAGCTGATTGCCACATATAAAAGTGCACCGCTTTTTTTGCCATATTCTATGGCAATCGGCATAATCAAAATGCCCGCAATAGCAGGTGCGCAAAAGGTGGCCAGCGGCAAAATGCCACCCATCAGCATCACCGTGGCAGCAAGGCCGCCCGTGATGCCGCAAAGCGCAATCTTTCGGCTTTGCTCTCGCATGGGCTTAGCAGCCGTTGCCGCAGCCGCAGCACATGTCCATGCAAATCATGGCCGAGCACATATCGCAGCACGAGCAGCCGCCGCGCATTTGCCCGCCATACGGGTTGCCCCCGTAAGGATTGCCGTTCATATTGCCGCGCGCGTTATTGCGCATATTGTTATACGCCGCCGAATATTCGCGGTTATCGGGCGCAAGGCGGCACGCTGTTTCAAAATAGCGTGCTGCATCGGAAAGCCAGCCCTTATAATAATAGGCGCTGCCCATTAAAAAGTTCCACTCGGCATCCTCGCCGCCATAGGGCATAGCATTCAGCTTTGTCAGCGCGTCCTCTGCCATGCCGCGATTGATTAAATCGCGGATTTCGCCGTAGGCGCTGCCGCCGGCCTGATTGCCTGTGCCGCGCACGGCTTCCCCCGTGCGCAAACGGCCCATCAGTT
>JAGPHI010000164.1 GCA_018055565.1 Oscillospiraceae bacterium
CCCGACGTTTTCGAGATACCCTCACCGCACTTGGCGGCAAGGCGGCCTATTGCGAATGGCCCGGCACGCATAACTGGGAATTTTGGGACGAAGCGCTGCGGCAGGCCTTTGCGTTTCATTTTACCGAGAAGCCCTAACGGCAGGCCTTTGCGTTTCATTTTACCGAGAAGCCCTAACGGCAAGCCTTTGGCTTTGTGATAGCAAGCCTACTTGCAAGCGTTTTGCGCCTTGTGCCGCGCCCCAATATATCCTTTTGCGCAAAAACGGCGCAAGGCTTTTTGCCTCGCGCCGCATCGTTAATTTACTTTGTGCGAGCGCAGGCTTTCGTAGCTGTTTTCCAGCTTTGCCTCCACGGTGGCGTAATCCAAATTGGCCACAGCGGTAAACAGCACGTCAATCACCGCAAGCTGCGCAATGCGGCTAGACATCGCGCCGCTGCGCTTGTCCACCTCGGGCGCCGACACGCTGAGTACAAAATCGGCGCTTTCCGCAAGGGCGTTTTGGCCGTATTTAGTCAGCGCCACGGTTTTTGCGCCGCAGTTTTTGGCGTGCGTAAAGGTTTCCAGTATTTCCTGCGTGCGCCCAGAATTGGAGATAAACACGCCCACGTCGCGCGGTGTCATATTGGAAGCATAGGTCAGCTGCACGTGCAAATCGCGGCAAAAGCACACGTTTTTGCCGATGCGTAAAAGCTTGTTGTATAAATCCTCGCTCACAAGCGCGGATGCCCCTACGCCAAAAATTTTAATGGAATCTGCCGAAATCAAATTTTGCGCGGCCTTTTGCACGGCCTCGCAATCCAGCAATTGCATGGTGTTTTCAATGGCTTGAATGCTGCTGTTTTTAACAGTATCTTTAATCTGTTGTACGGTAGTGTGATCCTTAATATCGGCGTACGATTCGCTATGCGAAACGCCGCTTGCCTGCTGCGCGTCGTTTAATTCACTAAACAGGCTTTTCTTTAAATCCTTTAGGCCGTAAAAGCCGATGCGCTTGCAAAAGCGCACCCACGCCACCTGGCTTACGCCGGATGCCGCAGCCAGCTGGGCAATGGGCTGATTAAACACACTGTCTACATTGGCAAGAAAATAGGACGCCACCTTTTTTTCCGAATTGTTCAGCTGATCAAAGATGCTGCGCGTGCGCAATTCAATATTGGTCATACAAATCCATTCCTTTCTTACAGGCATTGCCAAGATGTATTTTATAAGCTGATTTTACCCATCACAACAGCGTGCGCCGCCCCTGTAGCGCCCGGCGCGTTATTGCACATACCAAACAGGGTTTCATTTGCCAGTACCGCAAAGGCAATTGCCTCTTTTGCGTTTGAATCAAGGCCCAGCTGCTCGTTTGTAAGCACCTCGCACGTGGGCAGGCAATCGGCAATATGCGCCAAAAGCGTGGGGTTCATGCTGCCGCCGCCGCCGATAATCAAGCGCTGGGGCTTAATGTCGCAAAAGCGCTCGATGCCCTCGCGGATGCATTCGGCCGTAAAGCGTGTGGCCGTGGCCAGCGTATCGGTAAGCGACACGCCCAGCGCATCGGCCTTTTGGCAAAGCGCGTTTACATAGGTTTCGCCATACACTTCACGCCCCGTTGTTTTGGGGGGCGGCGTTTTTAAATAATCGTCATTGAGCATATGCGCCAGCAACACCTTGCTTACACGCCCCGCAGCGGCCATTTTGCCGCCTGCATCATAGCGCGCCTTGCCATCGGTTAGCCGCGCGACCAATTGATCCATTACCATATTGCCCGGGCCTGTGTCAAACGCAAACACCTCGTCGAGGCCGCAGCCTTTGGGCAAAACCGTGATATTGCCGATGCCGCCGATATTTTGCAGCGCCACATTGCGCTTTGCATCGCGGAATAAAAGATACTCGGTATAGGGCACCAGCGGCGCGCCAAGCCCGCCCGCCGCCATATCGCGCACGCGGAAATCGCTTACCACAGGGCAGCCGATGCGCTCGGTAATGGCAGAAGCCTCGCCAATTTGAAACGTGCTGCGAATCGTTTTGCCCAGATACTCTGCTGCATCCGGCGCGTGAAACACCGTTTGCCCGTGGCTGCCCACAAAGGCAATTTCGCAAAGCGGCACTTTCGCTTTTTTGCACACAGCCACGCACGCGTCGGCAGATAATTCGCCCAAAAACGCGTTCATGCGGCAAAGCTCTTCGCTGCCGCCAAAATCGCCCGCCACCACACGCAAGATGCGCGCGCGCACTTCGTCGGTAAATGGCAGCGTGATAAAAGCGCGCAGCGAAACCGATGTTTCGGTGCCACAGCCCTTGATTTGCACCAGTGCGGCGTCGATACCATCGGCAGAGGTGCCACTCATCAGGCCGATGGCAAAGCGCGGTTTGGCGCTATCTGTAAAAAGAGGAAACGGCATTTTGTTCATTCCTTTCTTCGGTTTTGGCCTTTTGGCACAGCCGCCATATGCCAAATCGGCATACCAAACGCAAAACCCTGCGCGAAATTACTTTTTTCGCACGATTCTATTTTAATCTTTTTGCCATGAAATAAAATTGCACTTTTCGGCAATGCTTTATCCTTATTATAGCGCTACGAGGCGGGGGTTTGTCAAGAATTTCTTTTGCAATCCTCGTTTTTATAGATGATAAAACGAAACTTAGTTTCAAAAAATTACAAAAAGGGGAGTATCGCAAGATGACATTACGTGAAAAAATTGGGCAAAAATTGGTGACAGGTTTTCCGGGAACAGAAATGACGGAGGATTTTCGCCGCATGGTGCGCGAGTACAAAGTGGCAAACTTTATCCTGTTTAAAGAAAACGTAACCGACCGCGCGCAGTTTAAACAGCTTTGCGCCGATATCGATGCATTGGTGCGCAAAGAAACAGGGCATGGCGCATTTATCACGATTGATCAGGAGGGCGGCATTGTGTCGCGCCTGCCGGACGACGCGGCCAATGTGCCTGGTGCAATGGCGATGGCCGCAATGGGCAATCCCCACGCGGCGTATGACGCGGGCCTGCTTACGGGCCGCGCGCTGCGCGCCCTCGGCGCTAATTTTGACCTTGCGCCCTGCGTAGACGTAAACTCTAACGCAAAAAACCCCGTTATCGGCGTGCGCAGCTATGGCGACAAGCCGGCTGCCGTCAGCGAATATTCGGTAGAGATGATTCACGGCCTGATGGACGGGGGCGTTTTGTGCTCTGCCAAGCATTTTCCCGGCCACGGCGACACCAGCACCGACAGCCATCTTACGCTGCCTTGCGTGGATAAATCGTATGACGAGCTGATGCAGTGCGAGCTTTTGCCCTTTATGGCTGCAATTGAAGCGGGCGTGCCCGCAGTGATGACCACGCACATCCTGTTTCCGCAGCTGGAGGCTGAAAAAATACCCGCCACGATGTCCCGCACGATTATGACCGATATTTTACGCGGCAAGCTGGGCTTTGACGGCCTTGTAATTAGCGATTGCATGGAAATGAACGCCATTAAAGAGTTTTACGGCACGGTAAACGGCGTTGTTGCCGCGGCAAAAGCCGGCGTGGATTTAATCTTTATCTCGCACAGCACCGCGCTTTGCGCCGAAGCGGTAGAACGCATCGAGGACGGCATTGCAAACGGCAGCATCAGCGAAGCAGAAATTACCGAAAGCGCCGAGCGCATTGTGCGCTATAAAACACAGTGGCTGGACGAAAAGCAAGTGGATGCTAGCTTTGATTTTGACAAAGCAGAGCAAATCACCAATGCGCTGATACAAAAAAGCGTTACCGAGGTGCAAATTCCGCTTGAAGGGCGCGTGCAGGCGGGCAATAACCCCATTTGCATCGGCTGCCCCATTTATCGCACAGCGCTGATTGGCAATGTGGTGAATGAAAACGATAATATTTTTGGGCAAAATATGGTTAGCGTGCTGGGCGGGCAGGCAAAATGCATGAGCATCAACCCCGAAGCCGCCGAGATTGCCGCCCTTGTGCAAGAAGCACAAGGCCACACCTGCGCCATTGTGGGCACCTATAACGGCCAT
>JAGPHI010000165.1 GCA_018055565.1 Oscillospiraceae bacterium
GCCTTTGCGCGCTGTTCTATATCATTTTTATCAAAAAAGAAAAAATTGTGCTTTGGAACGAAAAAACGAAGCTGGCTGGCGCTTTATGCGAAACCGCGGGGCAATTTACCTATGTATTCGCCATTTCGGCTAACGCAATTGTGGCTGCACCTGCCATTTCCTCGTATAGTATTTTATCTGTACTGCTTTCGCGCATTTTCTTAAAGGAAAAGCTTTCCAAAATTCACTACGCCATTATTGCGGTGGTAATGGTGGGCGTGGCAATTTTGGGGATTGAATAGCATATAAAAGCACAGCCCAATCAAAGCTTTTGCTGCAATACTAAATACAAACGAAAAAGCAGCGGTTCACCAGCGCCTTGTAAAACACAAAGCGTTACCGAACTGCTGCTTTTCTTGTACAAATGCTTAATGGATTTTGCGCTGTCTTTCTTTTAACACCGTGCCAACTGTGCCGCCTATGGCACCCGACGCCAAAAAGGCGATCAGCTTTAAGGTGGCAAGGCTGGTAAAATCCGTATTGCCGCTAACGAGTGCGCTAATCCATACCGCCACAAATAGTACAGCACCGATTAGCACGCCAAACAGCAGCCCCTTTTCCTTTTGTAGATATGCCATTAAAATAGCGGCCAACAAAATAGCAATGCAAATGGAGATTGTGGCGATAGGCACTGTCATGTACAAAGGAATATCCACCTTACACATTAAGGAGCTGAACACGCACAAAAGCGCCGCTGTTACCAAAAGCGCCGCGCACAGAGATAAAAGCAAATGGATAAAAGTATGCTTGGTATCGCCGGATTGCCGTTTGTTTGGCAGATTCATTATAAAACACCCCCGCGTATACTGCAATAGTATGCGCGGGGGTGTTTATTTAGTACATATTACTTGCCGGAAGAAGCATCCGGTGTAGCTGCGGGCGTAGCGGCATCCAAGTTGAGCTTTTCTACATCCTGAATGGCCCAGCGCTTAAAACGCATTTTTACGCGGTCTGTACCAGTTTCTAATACAAACACATCCTCTTTGATGCTGGCAACACGGCCTACAATACCGCCAATGGTGGTAACGCCGTCGCCTACTTCAATGGAATTGCGCATCTCGGTGGCTTGCTTTTCCTTTTTTTTCTGCGGGCGAATCATCAAGAAATACATCAGCACAAACACGCCAACCATTGGCAACATTAAACCGAGCGTGCTGCCCATGCCCATAGAATCGGCTGCAGGTGCAGCAGCTAAAAACATAAAATTCATTTCGAAACCTCCTAAAATAGTTACCCATTAAGTATAGCTAAAAAGTGCACAAGTTGCAAGTGCTTTTTAGAATCTTCACGGATAATTCAGATTCTTGTATCTAATTGATCCACATATTGTGTGTAAAAATCAGAAAATGTGCCGCTATCAAGCGCCTCGCGCGTTTTTTCGAGCAGCTTATTATAAAAATGCAAATTGTGAATTACAGCAAGGCGCATACCGAGGATTTCATCGGCTTTAATCAAATGGCGTATATAAGCGCGAGAAAAGTTGCGGCAGCATTCGCAATCGCATTGGTTATCCACGGGGCTTTCGTCCAGCTCGTATTTTGCGTTTTTAATATTGATGATGCCAGCCCATGTGAATAAATGTCCGTGGCGCGCGTTGCGGCTTGGCATAACGCAATCAAATAAATCCACACCGCGGTTGACCGCTTCTAAAATATTGCCGGGCGTGCCCACGCCCATCAAATAGCGTATTTTGTCTTTTGGCATATACTCTTCTACAGTCGAAATAATGCGATACATCTCTTCTTTTGGCTCGCCTACAGCAAGACCGCCGATGGCGTATCCGTCAAGGTCAAGCGCGGCAATTTCCTGCATATGCGCTACACGCAAATCCTCGTAGCAGCAGCCTTGATTAATGCCAAACAGCATTTGCTGGCGATTAACGGCAATTCCCTCGGCTTTTAGCCTGTCTAATTCTGCCTTGCAGCGCTTCAGCCAACGCACCGTGCGCTCGCAGGAACGGCGTGCATACTCATGTTCTGACGGGTTTTCCATGCATTCGTCGAAAGCCATCGCAATGGTTGAGCCTAAATTTGCTTGAATGCGCATGCTTTCCTCCGGCCCCATAAAAATACGGTGGCCGTCCAGATGGGACGCAAAGGTAACGCCTTCTTCTGTGATTTTGCGCAGCTTTGCAAGGCTAAACACCTGAAACCCGCCGCTGTCGGTTAAAATGGGGCCATCCCAGCGTGTAAACTGATGCAACCCACCGAATTGTGCAATGTTTTTATCGCCCGGGCGAAGATGCAAATGATAGGTGTTGCACAGCATCACTTGGCAGCCGTTTTCTTTTAAATCGAAAGCGGAAAGCCCGCCCTTAATGGCACCTGCTGTTGCCACGTTCATAAATGCCGGCGTTTCCACAGTGCCGTGCACCGTGGTAAAGCGGCCTCTGCGCGCCTTGCCGTGCTGCTGTAAAAGTTTGTACATATCGTTTCTCCCTGTTCTGTTTAAAGTATCAGCATGGCATCGCCAAAGCTAAAAAAGCGGTATTGCTCCGCAACAGCAGCTTTGTATGCGGCCATTGTTTTATCATAGCCATAAAATGCGCTTACTAACATAATTAATGTGCTTTCCGGCAGATGAAAATTGGTAATAAGCCCATCTAGCACTGTAAAGGTGTAACCCGGATAAATAAAAATGTCGGTGTCGCCGCTGCAAGCCTGCACAGTGCCGTATTTGCTGCCGATGGTTTCCAGCGTGCGGCAGCTTGTGGTGCCCACAGCGATTACACGGTTCCCTGCCGCCTTTGTATCGCGAATGAGCGCTGCGGTTTCTTCGGTTACGCTATACCATTCGCTGTGCATTTTATGATCCAGCACCATGTCCTCTTTTACCGGACGAAAGGTGCCGAGGCCGACATGCAAGGTAATTTCTGCTGTGCGAATGCCCTTTTTATGCAAACGGGCAAATAATTCCTCTGTAAAATGCAGCCCAGCCGTGGGGGCCGCCGCGCTGCCAATTTCTTTCGCATACACGGTTTGATATTGCGTATTATTGTCCAGCTGCGTTTGTATATATGGCGGCAGCGGCATCTTGCCAAACTCGTCCAGCTTTTCATACAGTGTTTTGGTATTATAGGTAAAGCGCACTGTTTTGTTGCCGTCCTCGGCAGTTGAAAGGATTTCGGCCTGTAGGGTGCCGTCGCCAAAAGTAATGGTATTGCCGATGTGCAAACGCTTTCCGGGCTTTGCAAGGCATTCCCAAACGCTTTCTTGTATTTGCCGTAAAAGCAAAAGCTCGCACACTGCACCGGTGGGCTCCTTGTGCCCAATTAAACGCGCGGGCAAAACCTTAGAATTATTCACCACTAAAAGGTCGCCTGCATTTAATAAATCCGGCAGGTTTTTAAACACATCGTGCCGCATTTCGGCATTTTCGCGCGTAAGGCATAATAAGCGTGCGGCATCGCGCGGGCAACAGGGCTCTTGCGCAATCAGCTCTTTGGGCAAATCATAATCAAAATCTTTTTTAAGCATGTTTTGCAAATTTGGTACTTCCTTTCTTGGGTTTTGCGCGCCGCATTCGGCAGAATCGTTCTATCCATCCATTAGGACAAAACACCACAAAACCTGAGCTTGAAAGATTTGCCTTTCAAGCTTCTTTCTCCTTGACATTACCCTGCGGCAATGGTATATTATACTGAAATAGAATATGAATTACAGAGGCGCGGTTTTGATGAGTATGCCGTGCGCTCGGCTTGCCAAAGCCTTGCGCGCATTGCAGAAGGGCAACACCGCCGAAGACGATACTCGGCAGGTATCGGTCTGGTTCAAACGCCGAAAGGTTTTGAACTGTCGTATAATATTATACGGTGCGCTGTACAATCACTTGCCGCGCGAAAGCGCATCAAGTGATGCAAATTGCAATATCGCAGTTTGCACGAGAATAAAAGCCTTTCACCAGCGCTTTTATTCTAACAGTGCAGTATTTA
>JAGPHI010000166.1 GCA_018055565.1 Oscillospiraceae bacterium
AACATAAGAAAGGTGATCGTATGCACATCATTCACACCGATTCGGCGCCCGCCGCCATTGGCCCTTATTCGCAGGCCGTTGCCTGCGGCGATTTGCTGTTTACCTCGGGGCAAATCCCTTTAAACCCCACTACAGGCGAAGTGGAAGGCACAGAGATTACCGCCCAAACACATCGTGCGCTGCAAAACCTTGCCGCTGTGGTTGAGGCCGCCGGCACCGACATGTGCAAAGTGATTAAAACCACTTGTTTTATCGCCGACATGGCCGATTTTGCCGCGTTTAACAGCGTTTACACCGAATATTTTCCCGCAAAGCCCGCGCGTTCGTGCGTGGCGGTGAAAACCTTGCCAAAGGGCGTTTTGGTAGAGGTGGAAGCCATTGTGTCTTTGCAATAAAACGCCGCTTTCGCGCCAAAATCCGCAATAAGGAGTACCCATCCATGCAAAACACAGAAAATCTGCGCGGCGAATTTTTGCCGTGGACACTTGAAACCCGCGGCACGCCAGAGCAGCTGGCGCACCAGCGCGAATTAATTGCGCAAAATGGCGGAGAAATTGGCGAAAACTGCTTTGTATCGGCGCTTGCCGACATTTACGATATGCGTCTTTTGCTTGGCAAAAACAGCGTAATTTGCGCAAATGCGCTTTTGCGCAGTGGGCAGCTAACCACGGGCGAAAACTGCTCCATCAACACCTATGCATATTTGCAAGGGCCGATTACGCTTGGCAATGGCGTTCGCATCGGGCCGAAAGCCAGCTTAATCGCCAGTAATCACGGCCATGCCGACATCACCCGCCCCATCGTGGCACAGCCGTTAATCGAAAAAGGCATCACCGTTGGCGATGATGTGTGGATTGGCGCAAACAGCGTGCTGGTAGACGGCGTGTGCGTTGGCTCGCACAGCATTATTGCGGCGGGCAGTGTGGTAACAAAGCCTGTGGGCGATTATGTGATTGTGGGCGGCAGCCCCGCGCGTGTGCTTAAAAACCGCATCGAAGCATATTATAAAGACCGCATTTCAGATTTTTGCACGCGTGTGGCGGCAGAAATGGCCCCGCTTGTGGCCGCGCATTACCAAAACGGCGTTTTTGTGGACACCTCGGTAAACCAGCTCCCCGTGCGCGCGTGCTGCGATGCAGTGGAGCTTTTGGCCATGTTCCCCCCTGCCGATGCGGGGCTTTTTGCCATGCAAACACATATTGCATATCTGCAAACACAGCAAACAGACAGCATCGATTACAGCGCTTTATGCGTCGGCTATGCGCTGGAGGTTTTAGGCGCTCCTGTAAAAACGCCCTACACCCTGCCGCACAATCCCGCGCAGTGGCTGGATGCGCTGTCTTGGAGCACCAATGTGTGGCACGCCGGGCATTTGGTAGACTGTCTTGGCAGCGCCACGTATCAAAACGGCAAATATTTTGAAAGCGCTGTAAACGCAGACGCCATTGCCGGCACGCAAAGCGCGCGCAGCACAATAAACGCCGTGTTTGCTTGGCTGGATGCACAGGTAAATCCCCGCACCGGCCTTTGGGGCGATGGCGATTTGCACGACTGCGTGAATGGCTTTTATCGCCTGACACGCGGCACCTATGCACAGTTTAATCGTGCCTTACCAGAAGCCGAAAAAGCCATCGACAGCATTTTGCATCACGCGCAAAACCCGCAGCTGTTTGCAAACGATAACGGCACGGCTTGCGATGTGCTGGATGTGATTCATCCGCTTTGGCTGTGCAAAAAGCAAACGATGCACCGCTTTGACGAGGGGCGCAGCTGGGCATTTTTATGGATTGATAAAATCCTTGCAAACTGGGACGCACAGCAAGGCTTTAGCTTTGATTTACTAAAGCACGATAACCCCACCTTGATGGGCACCGAAATGTGGCTTTCTATCTTGTATCTTTTGTGCGATTATGTGGGCATTGCCGCTTTGCTGCCGTATGTGCCGCAGGGCGTGCACCGCCCAAAAACAGATTGCACGCCTATGTAAATCCGCCGCCAAAAGGCCGCTTGCGCCTGCGGCGCATCCCAAAGCTTGTATCAATGCTATATTTCACAAAAGCCTTCTTGCAGCATGCTGTAAGAAGGCTTTTGTGCAGCCGCAACGCGCGTTTTGCAATTTCTTTTTGCTTTTGCAGGCATCTGCCTGCGCTTTTTTATAAAGCTTTTACCATATCTTGTTTGTTTTGCAGGTATTTTAGCATTTCGTTTGACGATTGGCCATTAAAGTAGTATTATAAAAGGGTATATGGCGCGGCAATGCAAGCGCTAAATGTAAGGTGTGTGATTACTTGTCATTATTCGATAAAATTTTCGGAACTTTTTCCGACAAAGAGCTAAAGCGCATTCAGCCCATCGCCGACAGCGTGCTGGCGCTGGAGGCAAAATACAAGGCGATGCCCTCGGCCGAGCTGCGCACGCAAACCGCGCTTTTAAAAGAGCGTTTGGCAAAAGGCGAAACCCTAGACGACATTTTGCCCGATGCGTTTGCTGTGTGCCGTGAAGCGTCTGACCGCGTTTTAAATATGCGCCATTTCCCTGTGCAAATCATTGGCGGTATTGTGCTGCATCGCAGCGCCATTGCCGAAATGAAAACCGGTGAGGGTAAAACGCTGGTGGCCACACTGCCGGTATACTTAAACGCGCTTACGGGGCGCGGCGTGCATGTTGTTACGGTGAATGATTATCTGGCCCGCCGCGACAGCGAATGGATGGGCAAGCTGTATCGCTATTTGGGGCTGTCTGTTGGCTTGATTGTGCATGGCATCACGAATGAAGAGCGCAGCGCATCCTATGCCGCCGACATTACCTATGGCACCAATAACGAATTTGGCTTTGATTATCTGCGCGACAACATGGTAACTTATAAAGAAAACATGGTGCAACGCGGGCATTATTACGCCATTGTTGACGAGGTGGACTCCATCTTGATTGACGAGGCGCGCACCCCGCTAATCATCAGCGGCGAGGGCGACAAAAGCACCGATTTATACAAGCTGGCCGACAATTTTGTGAAAACCTTGAAGGTAACGGTTGTGGCCGAGCTGGACGATAAAGAAGAGCACGACGACGTTGTAGACGGCGATTATATCGTGGACGAAAAGAAAAAAAGCGCCACGCTTACCCAATCGGGCATTCAAAAGGCCGAGCGCTATTTCAACGTAGAAAACCTGTCCGATGCAGAAAACATGACGCTGTCGCATCATATTAACCAAGCCATCAAAGCGCACGGCGTGATGAAGCGCGATGTGGAATATGTGGTGCGCGACGGCGAAGTAATTATCGTGGATGAGTTTACCGGGCGTTTGATGCTTGGGCGCCGATATAACGAGGGCCTGCATCAAGCCATTGAAGCCAAAGAAAATGTAACAGTGGCACATGAAAGCAAAACGCTTGCCACAATCACCTTCCAAAACTATTTCCGCATGTATGAAAAGCTGGCGGGCATGACAGGCACGGCGCAAACCGAGGCCGATGAGTTTAGCGAAATTTACGGTCTTTCGGTTGTAGAAATCCCCACAAACCGCCCTGTTAAGCGCGATGATAACCAAGACAGCGTATACAAAACCGAAAAAGGCAAATATAACGCCGTTATCGAGCAGGTGCTGGAATGCCATGCAAAAGGCCAGCCTGTACTGGTGGGCACCATCTCCATTGAAAAGAGCGAGCTTTTGTCCACAATGTTGGGGCGCCGCGGCGTAAAGCACGAGGTGTTGAACGCAAAATACCACGAAAAAGAAGCCGAAATCGTGGCGCAAGCGGGCAAGAAAAACGCCGTTACCATTGCCACCAACATGGCCGGACGCGGCACCGATATTATTTTGGGCGGCAACGCCGAATTTATGGCAAAGGCGTATATGCGCAAAGAAGGCGTGCTGGAGGAGCTGATTTCAGAAGCTACCAGCCATGCCGACACCGATAACCCCGACATGTTGGCGACGCACGCGCCTCATGCCGATCTGAAGAAA
>JAGPHI010000167.1 GCA_018055565.1 Oscillospiraceae bacterium
CTTCCCCATAAAAATACTGTATTCTACATGCTTTTATGCTATACTATAAGCACAATACCCCGTAACCCAGCGGCTGGCGCAAACGATAAACCGTTCAGGCGTGCCGCTTCCAATAGGCCAATATTGCCGCATTTTACACAGTGCACAAAGAAAGGGAGTTCTTTTTATGGAAACACGCATCACAAAGCCCGGCAATGTTTTAAACACGCGAGGCGAAATCACGCCCGGATATGCTTTTTCTGCGATACAAAGCTATCACCGCGCGGATATCAAGGCCCCCTTTTTCCGCATTAAGGAATGGGATTTTTATCAAATATCGGATGGCGAAAAATGCTTGCAGCTCACCTATGGGCATGCGTCTTACGCAGGGCAGGTGTGCGCCATGCTGTTTAACTTTAAAACGGGCGAAAAGATTTGCGAAGTAAGCAAGCTTTTGGCGTTTCCGTTTGGCCGCCTGCATCTGCCTGAAAGCGCCGAGGCCGACAGCGATGTGGTGTATGATAAAGGCGGCGTGCATCTGCGCTTTGAAACGCAAGGCACCGTGCGCATGCTATCGTTTGCGGCAAAGGATTTTGAAGCGCAGGTTACGCTGGAACGGCAAAACCCCGAATCCATTGTGATTCAGATCCCGTTTGACGAATACAAAACCGCGTTTTACTATAACCATAAAATCAATTGCATGACGGCGCGCGGGCGCGCCGTATATAAGGGCGAGGCCTACACCTTTGGCGACGATGCTTATGGCCTTTTGGACTGGGGGCGCGGCGTATGGCCGTTTCATAACGAATGGTATTGGTCAAACGGCACGGGCCTTGTGAACGGCGAGATTTTTGGTTTTAATTTAGGGCGCGGCTTTGGCAACACCAAATACGGCACCGAAAACACGCTATTTTACGGCGGCAAAGCCCACAAGCTGGGCAATGTGCATATCGACCTCGGCACCGAATACCGTAAACCGTGGCATTTATATGACGACGAAAAGCGGCTGGATTTAACGCTGACCCCAAGCTATGACCGCACCACCAAAACCAAAGTGCTGTTTATCAACAATTGCTGCCATCAAATGTTTGGCATGTTTAACGGCACGGCCGTGCTGGATAACGGCACAAGGCTGGAGATACAAAATCTGCCCGCTTTTGCCGAGCACGCGGTAAATAATTGGTAAGCGCATTTTGCATGCAAATGCATCAAAAAAAGGGTGCCCGTAAAGGCACCCTTTTTCGTTTATGCGCACTCTTTGCGCGCAATGTATCATAGTTTAAAAATCCGCTTGTCTTATTTTGCGGTAGGCCGTTTGCCAACATCCTTTAGTGGATAAGCATCCAGCACCTCGGGCAAGCTTTCGGGCGGCGCTTTGCCCTCTAGTATCGGCAGCAGCATATTAAAATGCGCATCGCTCACCGCCACCATTTTGCCCGATAGCGTATCTTGCAGCTCGTGGAATAAGGCGTTATCAAAAATGACATAGGCTTCGTCCTGCATCACCACGCCGTGCTGTAAAAGCATGATTTTATACCGCACATATTCGTCTGACTGATGAATGGATTCCAGCGGGCTTGCGTTTAAATTGGTAACAAGGCCTTTCTGCGCCAAGAGCACCGAAAGCTCATGCGTATTGGTGTTTGGATTAAGGGCAAAAATTAGCTTGTCGTAATTGTCGCCCACGTAATCCAGCAGCTCGCTTTGCCACGGGTTTTCATAGCTTTGCTCGGCGGCAAAATACTCGTGCTTCCACATAAGGCCTGGGCTGATATCCCATATCTGTACGGCCAAAAACAGCGTCATCAGCAAAGGGGCAAGGCGCTTTTTGTGCTTGCATATTTGCAAGATGCCCCAAACGCACAAAATAAAAATAAAATAGTACACCGCATAAAAGATGCGCCCGCTTGAGCGAAACAGGCCGGTGATTTTGGATGCAATTTCCGGCAGCGGATATTCAAACAGCATTAGCCCGCCATAAAACACCACATTGGATACCGCGTAAACCGTAAAGCCTGCAATCAATAGCGCCAGCAGAAAGTGGCGGCGCAAAATCGAAAGCGCAGGCTTTATGATTTTTGCGCGCCGCACGGCCACAAAATACACGGCTAACAGCACAAGGCAAAGCAAAACGCCAAAGCCCAAATAATTAAACGCGTCATACTGCCCGCGCACAATCGGCCGCACCTTCATCACGCGCGACCATGGGATGTCGCCATAGCTGATGGGATTAAACGGCTGGTTTAAATTCAGCGAAAAATAGCCGTAGCCGCTGCGCGCCGCGCCGCCTTTTGCATAGAACATGCCAATCGGATAGCCCACAAGCGGCACCACCGCAAGGTTTGCCGCATACACCGCGCACACAGTTTTTAGGCTTTTATCGCGCCGCCATGTTTGCAATAGGGCCGCAGTAACAAGCCCCAGCACCATCGGATAAAAATACGGAAACACCGCAACCGAAACAGCAGATAAAAGCGCCGTTTTCCACCAAAAGCCTTGTTCCGGCGCGCGGCAATGCTTGATATACAGATAAAAGGCCAGCAAAATCACAAAATGTATTGCAAGCCCGCAATGCCGAAAGCTGCGCTCGGCTAAAATGGGCGAAGTGATAAACACCAGCGCCGCGGGGATAATCGCCAGCAATTGATTGGTAAAAAGCCCCGTCAGCATTGCCGCCGCCGCGCCCTGCAACATATAGCAAAGCAAAATCCACCAGCCAAAATATTGCGCGCCAAACGGCAAAATGCCCGACAAAAGCTTTGCCGGCAAGCTGATAAACACATTCGGCGCAGTCATGGCGATGGAATTTCCGTAGGGATAGCCAATGTTTTCAATTACGCCCAGCGGCCATTTCCACGCGGAATTGATATAATGCAAAAAGCCTGCGTAATCGCAGGTAATATCCTTTTCCACATGGCCATTCATAATCCAGCTGGTATTCATAATATCCAGCGGCGCAACGCCGTAAATCAATAAAAAGGCCAATGCGCCAAGCACCGCGCCGATGGCAATTTGTGTCCATTTTTCGGGCACTTTTTGCAGTAACACGCTTGAGATACGCCCACCCTCTTTCGTTTTTTGCAAAATGCTGTAAAACCCATAAACCAAAGCTTTTACAGCACTTTGCTCGCCATTTTATAAGTTAAAATGCTATAGCTGAATGATAGCAAACCCAAGCAAAAATGTCAATGCGCGCGCCTTTTGCAAGCACATTGCACAAAATACACGAAAAGTGGCTGCCGCGCGCTTTTAAAATCGTTGTTTTCTCTGTAGCATCTACCCCAAAAATATGGTAAGCTTGTACTAATTTTACAATTACTGTTAAAGGACTGGTTAATACTATGCCATATACCAAAAAATTGTTTTACGCAGATGCCTACGCCACGGAATTTTGCGCCACCGTGCTTTCCTGCAATGCGGTAAACGGCCGATTTGCAGTAGAGCTTGATCAAACGCTGTTTTACCCCGAGGGCGGCGGGCAGCCCGCAGACAAAGGCGCGCTTGGCGGCGCCTGTGTTTTAGACGTGCACGAAAAAGACGGCACCGTGCTGCATATGCTAACTGCCCCGCTGGAAGTGGGCGAAGCCGTGGTGGGCAATATTGATTGGCAGCGTCGGTTTGACCATATGCAGCAGCACACGGGCGAGCATATGATTAGCGGCATTATCAAAGGCCTTTACGGCGGCGAAAACGTGGGCTTTCATTTGGGCGATGCATGCGTAACTGTGGATTATGATGTGTCGCTTACCGCTGAGGAAGTGGCGCGTGTGGAGGGCTATGCCAATGATGCCGTGCTGGCAAATTTGGCGGTAAGCGTGCAATGGCCAGACGCAGACACGCTTTCGGCGATGTCCTATCGCAGTAAAAAAGCGCTTTCAGGTGCCGTGCGCATTGTTAGCATTGCGCGCGAGGTAGACAGCTGCGCTTGCTGCGGCACGCATGTGGCAACCACAGCGGCAGTGGGCGCTATTAAAATCATATC
>JAGPHI010000168.1 GCA_018055565.1 Oscillospiraceae bacterium
ACAATGCTCAACACCAACGGAATGATGATCAGCAATGCAAGCGTGGCCAATATAACAACCTTGAAAAACTTAACTGAACCGATCTTCAACCCAGCAAATCTCCTTTAAAGCATTGTGCGATGTAAAATACCCAGCCACTGTGTAAGCTTGCGCGATTTTGCCTTATTTGAATTATTATAGCACTTTATGTCGAATGGAAACAGGGGTTCGCATAAAACATTTGCACTGTTCTATTAATAATAGCAAAAAAAACCGCATTCTGCAAGCATAAGGCAGAATTTCCTTTATAAATGTTGCATTTTGTAAAACAAAGCGCTGCATGCGTATGCGGCGCTTTGTATTTCGCAGGATGCACCCTTTCGCTTTTGCCGCCGGCCGCGCTGTGCATCGGCGCTTGCAAAGCGCTTTATTGGCATGCATTTTGCGCGCAATTGCGCCAAAATGTCAAATCTGCGTGTACCGCCTTACACAAAGGGAAACGCCCCGTGCTGACAGCACGGGGCGCTCTGAAGGGGTATTTTTGGTGTGAGGAGGAATCATGTACAGATTGCGGTTGCGGATCCGCTTTCTGTAATTGTATTATAAAAAATAATTGCGTCAGAGTTGTTAAAGCCATATGAATAAACTGTAAATAGTTTTATTCGCGAAAATATGGCATTACACGCAAAATTTTGTTATAATAAAAAGCAGCTATTTACGCGGTGCTTTGCCCGCGGGAAAGCGGCGCTTTTATGCCGAGGGCTCCATGCGCCATTTTTCAATTGCAGCAGCCGTGGCCGCGATGTCCACGCCCTTATCCTGCTCAAACTTTTTCTTTTTCAAATATGCGGCAAATTCCTTATTGGTAAAATGCCCGGTGCTGCGGGGCAGCGCCAGCACGGCACGCGGGTTTGTACACACGCACACCACCTCCACGGGCACGCTTTTCAAGCTTGCGGCAAACAGCGTGTCGCGCACCAAGCGCGCATCGCTTTGCGCACGCAAAAGCGGGTTTTCAAACGAAGTGCGCTGTGTGCCTGCCACTTGCAGCCACATCGCGTCACCGGCGCTGCCGTAGATTTCGCCGCCGAGGCCAATGCATTTTACGCCCAGCACGCCAAAATAGCCCACAACGATAAAATCCAAATCGGCAAATTTGCCGTCTTTTGCAAGCGACGCGGGCGAAATTAAGCGAAATTCCTGCCCACGCACAAAGCCTTTTGCACAGGCAAGCGGTTTTTGTGCCTTATGCTTTAGGTCTGCCGTAGAGGTTTGATGCTTTTTAATCAGCTTGTAGCCTAAGTAGGCAAGGCCTGCCACCACCGAGACAATCACAAGCATGGAAACGGCTATGATCCAATCCAAAATGAAATCCTCCAATAACTGATTTGTGTGATAAACTGTATTATAGCAAAAAAAAGCAGCAAACTCAATCCGCGAAGCGGATTTGTAAAAGTAAATTTATTTTGAACAGCAAGGAAAGGGGCAATGATTGCAATGAAAAAAGAAAAATCTTGTGGCGTAATCTGCTTTGACACCACGCAAGACACGCCGCGCGTATTAATTATCCGACACCGCTTTGGCGGGCATTGGGCATTTCCGAAAGGGCATGTGGAGCGCGGCGAAACCGAGGAGGCCACCGCTTTGCGCGAAGTGCGCGAGGAAACTGGTGCCGAGGTGCGCATATACAGCGGGTTTCGCGAGGTGAGCACCTATTCGCCCGCCAAAGGCGTGATAAAGGACGTTGTGATGTTTGCCGGCGAAATTACAGGCGGCGCGCTTGCGTGTCAGCCCGAAGAAATTGGCGAAATGGCCGTGTTGCCGCTTGCGCAAGCCGCTTTGCGCCTGACGTTTCCTACCGACCGCGCTTTGCTGGAAAAAGCCTCTGCGAAATTTTTTTGATATTTTATCTACAAAATCTAACAAAAGCGGTTGACAAGCATCCAATCCTATGGTATTATAAATGTCGCATCTGACGCAAGGATGCATTTTGCGCTGGTAGCTCAGTCGGATAGAGTGCTTGGCTACGAACCAAGAGGTCGGGAGTTCGAATCTCTTCCAGCGCACCAAAATTAGCACCCATAAAAACACGTTTATTCGTAGTTTTATGGGTGCTTTTTTGTTGTTTATTTTTGGGTAAATAACCTGTTTGTTTCATCCATGTGCAAAACGGGTTGCCCTTTACTGCGGCATTGATCGCCGCTTTGCCTTTTTGCATATTGTTTGCGCTAAGAGTTTAAACCCGTTGCACGGCATCTATTGCTGCGTTAATGTGTAATAATAGCCCTTTTTAGCCATCAGCTCGGCGTGGGTGCCGCACTCGGCAATTTTGCCGTTTTGCATCACCAAAATGCGGTCGGCTGAACGAATGGTGGAAAGGCGATGCGCCACAATAAAACTGGTGCGCCCTTGCAATACTGCGCCAATGGCGTTTTGTATCTGCTGTTCGGTTTCGGTGTCGATGCTGCTGGTGGCCTCATCCAACACAAAGATGCGGGGATTCGCCAAAATCACGCGCGCAAAGCTTACAAGCTGCTTTTGCCCTGTGGATAAGCGGTCGCCGCCCTCGCCCACCTCGGTGTCGTAGCCATCGGGCAGCGCCTCGATAAAGGCGGCTGCATGCACCATCTGCGCCGCTTCGCGCACCTCTTGCATCGTGGCATCCTTGCGGGCATAGCGGATATTATCCGCGATGCTGCCGCTGAACAAATGCGGCGATTGCAGCACATACCCCAGCGCCGAATGCAGCCAAAGCTGGCTGCGCTCGCGATAATCCACGCCGTCGATGCGCACCGCGCCTTCGCTGGGCTCATAAAAGCGGCACACCAAATTGACCAACGTAGATTTGCCCGCGCCGGTTTCGCCCACAAGCGCAATGCTTTCGCCCGGCTTTACCGTAAGATTAAAATGCTCCAGCACGCGCTCGCCGTTTTTATACACAAAGCCCACATCGCAAAACTCCACGCCGCCATGCACCGCAGGCCAATTTTCGCGCTTTGGCGCAAATGCATCGCCATATTGCGCCACCACGGCCGCCGTGTCGCACACATCGGGCTGCGTGTCCAGCAAATCCAGCACGCGCTCGGCACTGGCCTGTGCGGATTGCATCTCCGCCAAAATACGCGCAAGCTGCTGCACGGGGTCAAACAGCTGTGTAGTATAGGTTAAAAACGCCGCCAGCGTGCCTAAATCCAGCATGCCCTTTAGCACCAAATTACCCCCTGCCGAAAGCGCCAGCGCGGTTGATACGCTGCCCAGCATCATCACAATCGGCATAAAAATGGCGCTTAAAATGGCCGCGCGGATACTGGCTTTGCGCATAACGCCCGTTAAGTCTTGAAATTCCTCGGCGCTTTTTTCTTCGCGCACCAAAGTTTTGGTGGTAATCGCGCCCATGATGCCCTCGTTAAACGCGCCTGTAATGCGGCTGTTGGTTTTGCGTACCACACGCTGCTCTTGCAAAATGCGTTTTTGAAAAAACAGGCATGCCATCGCCAAAAACGGCACCACAACAAGCACCAAAAGCCCCAGCTGCCAATGCATCGACAGCAGCACCACTATGATGCCAATGATAAACATGCCCGCCCACATCAAGTCCACAAGGCTCCATGCAATCATATCCGAAAGGCGGGTAACGTCGCTGACCATGCGCGCCATCAGCCAGCCCACAGAGGTGGTATCAAAAAAGCTGAACGAAAGCTGCTGCAACTTTGCAAAGGCCTCTTGGCGGATATCGTAAGCGATGTGCATTTCCAAATGCGATGCGCCATACACAAACAAAAACACACACGCGCCTTGCACAATGACCGCCAGCGCATATACGGCGGCAAAGGCCCATATGCCCTCGGTGCGCCCGGGTGTAACAAACACATTGATGGCATAGCGCGTAAGCTGCGGGTATAAAAGGTCGATGCCCGCCACCACCATTAAAATGAACGCAGTAAAGGCCACAAAGCCTTTATGGCGCAGTGCATACGCGC
>JAGPHI010000169.1 GCA_018055565.1 Oscillospiraceae bacterium
TCCTCAACATCGCAGCAAATGCCATTCAATACACAATCTTCATGCATATAGTTTCAGTCCTTTCTTTTTATGGTTTACTTTGCTTTATTTATTATTTGCATTTCCTGTCTATTTAAACCAGTTTCGCGCAAATATTTTAAAGCAGCAGTTTGTTCACGCCATAAAATTTGCACGCTATAATGCGTTTTTTTGTTTAGACAACCACGATTTTCCAAGAAAGGAGTGATACCTTTGTGGCTATTTTTGTAATTGGCGATTTGCATTTATCGCTCGGAACGCAAAAGCCGATGGATATTTTCCGCGGCTGGCAGGATTATACAAAACGTCTTGCCGAAAATTGGCGTGCCAACGTGACGGATTGTGACACTGTAGTGCTGGCGGGTGATATTTCGTGGGCAATGAAATTGGAAGATTGCACCGCGGATTTTGCATTCATTCATGCGCTGCCGGGCAAAAAACTGCTTTTAAAAGGCAATCACGACTATTGGTGGACAACCGTGTCCAAAATGAATGCATATTTAGAACAAAATGCATTTCACAGCTTGCATTTTTTGTTTAATAATTGTTATATTGAAGAGGGCGTTGCCCTATGCGGCACGCGCAGCTGGCTGTTTGATGAGGGCGCGCCGCACGACGAAAAGGTAATGAATCGCGAGGTGGGCCGTTTACAAGCTTCGTTACAGGCAGCAGGCGATGCGCAAAAATTGGTGTTTTTGCATTATCCACCCATATTTCAAGGCTCTTGTGCCCACGAAATTATTGCCGTGATGCAAAATTATAACGTTAAACAGTGCTTTTATGGGCATTTGCACAGCGCGTCCATCAAAAGTGCCACACAAGGGCTGCAAAATGGCATTGATTACAAGCTTATCAGCGCGGATGCAGTGAATTTTTGTCCGTATAAAATTTGTTTTTAGGTAGAAATATCCTTACGGATATGTTATAATCAATATATTGCTTAATTGGAGGAAATAGAATGAATCTCATTAAAAACGAAAAACTTGATAACAACCAGCACGAACTGCACATCGCGGTGGATGCAGAGGCGTTCAACGCGGCCATTGCAAAAGCATTTAAAAAAGAATCCGTAAAATATAATATACCGGGCTTCCGCAAGGGCAAAGCACCACGTCATATGATTGAAAAAATGTATGGCGCAGATGTGTTTCATTATGATGCCATCAACGCTTTATTCCCAGACGCATATGAAGCCGCTATTACTGAATCCGGCATTGAGCCGGTGGATCGCCCCGAGGTGGAAATCGTTTCGGCCGACACCACAGACGGTGTTGTGCTGAAAACAGTTGTTACCGTAAAGCCCGAAGTGAAAATCGGCGCTTACAAAGGTTTAAAGGCTGCTAAAACCGTTCATACTGTTGAAGATGAAGCAATTGATGCAGAAATTGACCGTATGCGCGAGCGCAACGCCCGCATGGTAACGCGCGAGGGCAAGGCGCAAGACGGCGATATCACAAATATTGATTTTGACGGATATTTGGACGGTGTTGCGTTTGACGGCGGTAAATCCGAAGGCTTTAACCTTACTTTAGGCTCTGGCCAGTTCATTCCCGGCTTTGAAGGCCAAATTGTTGGGCATGAGGCAGGCGAAGAATTTGATGTAAACGTTACTTTCCCCGAAGAATATCAGGCAGAAGAGCTTGCCGGCAAGCCTGCCGTGTTCAAGGTGAAATTGAACGAAATTAAGCAAAAAGAGCTTCCGACCGTGGACGACGAGTTTGCCAAAGACGTATCTGAATTTGACACAATTGCCGAATTAAAAGCATCCATCCGCAAGGGCATGGAAGAAGAATCCGAAAAAACTGCTGCGTTGGAATTGGAAAACGATTTGGTTGACCAAATTGTTGCTACCGTTGAGGGCGATATTCCTGCCGTTATGTTTGAAACTCGCATCGACGAAATGGTGCGCGATTTTGAGTATCGCTTGCAGCAACAAGGCCTGCGCCTTGCCGAGTATGTCAAGTACACAGGCGGCGACATGGCAAAATTCCGCGAGGGCTTTAAAGAGCAAGCGGAAAAGCAAGTAAAGATTCGTCTTGCGCTTGAGGCTGTGGCAAAGGCAGAAAACATTGTTGCCACCGAGGAAGACCTGGAAGCAGAAATTGCACGCATTGCCGATGCATACAAGATGGAAATTGAAAAAGTGCGCGAAATGATTCCCGTAGAGGAAGTAAAAAAGGATTTGGCCGTTAATAAAGCCATTGACTTTGTGAAAGAAAACGCCAAAATTTCCGAGAAAAAAGAAAAAGCTGCCAAATAATTAGCGAATCTTTGCATGGCACATCAAATGGCCGATACCCGCGCTTTTTGCAAGTGATGGTATCGGTCATCTGTTAAGGTGAAAATGTGCGCCGTTGTTTCGGCTTTGCGCTTTTCACATTTGCAAAGGCCATCCGATTAAAAGCTATTACAATTGGCGCGGCGCTCGCCGCTAAAAAAACGGCGGCAACCGCGCCGCAAGCCGAAAACCTCCACGCGCTTTTCGGAGGTTTATTATTACAAATTGCGCGAAAAGCGCATGGAGTATGCGTGATAAATCACGCATACTTTGATTTAAACTGGCGCGGCGCTCGCCGCCAAAAAAACGGCGGCAACCGCGCCGCAAGCCGAAAACCTCCACGCGCTTTTCGGAGGTTTATTATTACAAATTGCGCGAAAAGCGCATGGAGGTTAGTATGAGCTTAGTACCCTACGTTGTGGAGCAAACTGCCCGTGGCGAACGCTCCTATGACATTTTTTCCCGCCTGTTAAACGACAGAATTATCATTCTGTCCGAGGAAGTAAACGACACCACAGCAAGCCTTGTGGTGGCGCAGCTTTTATACCTTGAGGGGCAAGATGCCGAAAAGGATATCAATCTGTATATCAACAGCCCCGGCGGCTCGATTACCGCTGGTATGGCCATTTTTGACACGATGGAATACATCAAATGCGATGTGTCCACCACTTGTATCGGCCTTGCGGCTTCTATGGGCGCATTTTTATTATGTGCCGGCGCAAAGGGCAAACGCTTTGCTTTGCCAAACAGCGAAATCATGATTCATCAGCCGCTTTTGGGCGGCTTACAAGGCCAGGCAACGGATATCAAAATTCATGCCGACCACATTATCCGCACGCGCACACGCCTAAACACCATTTTGGCAGAGCGCACGGGCAAACCCATTGAAACCATCGCATTAGACACAGAACGTGATAATTTTATGAGCGCGCAGCAAGCCGCAGATTACGGCTTGATTGATGCGGTCATTGCACATCGTTAAGGAGCTTTATGGCCAGTAAAACTACAGACAAAGAAAAAAATTTAATCTGCAATTTTTGCGGAAAAAGCCAGGATGCCGTGGATCGTATGATTTTAGGCCCCGGCGTGAATATCTGCAACGAATGCATCGAGCTTTGCCATTCGCTTTTAGACGAGGGCAGGGATGAGCCCATGTCCAGCGCCCAGGCAAAGCGCAAAGGCGCAAATGTGCACGCCACCACACCGATGCCCATGAATATTTTAACGCCGGCTGAAATCAAAGAAGGTCTTGACCAATATGTCATTGGTCAAGACGAGGCGAAAACAGTGCTTGCGGTGTCGGTGTATAACCATTATAAGCGCATTTTAAGTGCCGACACATTGGATGTGGAATTGCAAAAAAGCAATGTGCTTTTGCTTGGGCCATCCGGCGTTGGCAAAACCTATTTGGCACAAAATCTTGCCAAAATGCTGGGTGTTCCGCTTGCCATTGCCGATGCCACCACGTTGACAGAAGCAGGTTATGTTGGCGAAGATGTAGAAAACATTCTTTTAAAGCTGATTCAAGCCGCTGATTTTGATATCGAACGTGCGGAACGTGGCATTATTTACATCGACGAAATCGACAAAATTACGCGCAAAAGCGAAAACCCCTCTATCACACGGGATGTGGGTGGCGA
>JAGPHI010000170.1 GCA_018055565.1 Oscillospiraceae bacterium
TTACAGCTCAGACTTAGATATCAAAGCGGTGTTTGACGAGGTGCGCATCGAGCTTACCGACATTTTGCACCTGCGCGTGGATGATGTGATTCATTTAGAAAAAAAGGTGGATTCGGACATCAAGCTTACTATAGACGGCGAGCCGTGGTTTGCGGCAAAGCTTGGCAGCGTGAAAACAAATAAGGCAGTTAAAATCACGAAGATGTACCAGTAAAATTTGAACGTGCGAGGAGAGTTCGATGGATATAAATGAGGGAGTAACCACTTTATCGCCAATGGAGATAGATGCCATTGGCGAGGTGCTGAACATCAGCATGGGTGCTGCGGCAACGGCGGTATCCTCTATGCTGGATAAGATGGTAACCATCACAACACCAAAGGTGGACGTGGAAAGCATCGCCAGCTTGGATTGCGGGGCGCTAGAGCCGGCCATTATCGTAAAAATCACGTATACCGAGGGGCTTGACGGCTCAAACGTAATGGTGTTTCGGCAAAAGGATATGCAGGTGATTTTAAATCAGCTGATGGGTATCGAGGATTCAAGCAACGACAATTTTGTGTTTGATGAACTTTCGATGAGCGCGGCTTGCGAAGTGATGAATCAGATGATGGGCGCGGCTGCTACGGCACTTGCGGAATTTTTGGGCAGCACCGTCAATATTTCCACCCCTACGGCGGAGATTATGGATGATGAGCATACCTTCCAAAAATCGGTAGGTTTAGCGCCGGACGTGCAGGTTGTATCGGTTTTGTTCGATATGAACATACAAGGCGTGATGAACACCGAGTTTATTTCGATATTGCCCAGCAGCCTTGCCAAAATGATTGTGACAAAGTTTATGCCCACCGAAACGCCGGAGCCGGTTTTACCGGCAGCGACAGTAGCGGCGGAACAAGCCGTGCAGCAGCCTGTGCCACCAATGCAGCAGCCGGTGCCACCAATGCAGCAGGCGGTGCCGCCCATGCAGCAAACGCCGCCGATGCAGCAGATGCCGCCGATGCAGCAAATGCCACAGACGCAGCAAATGCCACAGATGCAGCAGATGCCGCCGATGCAGCAAATGCCGCAGATGCAGCAGCCTTACGCACAGCCCGAAGCGCCGCGCATGGTGCAGCCAGTTTCTGCCATGCCGGATGGCATGGGCGCGCAGGCACCGATGATGGGCGGGATGCCGCCGTATTATCCGTACCCGCCGCAGCAGGGATATCCGTACTATTATGCGCCGCCGGTTTCGCCTGTGCCGCCGCAGCATCGATACGATGCGCCCGAACAGGATGTCAATATTCGCAACGTACAATTTCCGGAATTTGGGCGGCAAAGCGCACCTCCCGGCGCCGAGCCGATTATGGGCCGCAATGTAGAACTTTTGATGAATGTGCCGCTGGATGTGGCCATTGAAATTGGCCAAACAAAGAAAAAAATCCGCGATATTATGAACTTTGTGCAGGGCACGGTAATCGAACTGGAAAAGCAGGCAGGCGCGCCCATTGATATTGTGGTAAATGGGCAATTGATTGCACATGGCGATGTGGTGGTAATCGACGATAATTTCGGCGTTCGCATCACAGAAATCGTGGGCACCAAAGAGCTTCTCAATTCTCTTGAAAAAGAGATGCAATAGACCATATACCAGAAAGGAAAAGTGTTATGGAAAAAAAGATTATGATTGTTGACGACGCGGCTTTTATGCGAATGATGATTAAAAACAGCCTCACCACCAACGGGTATAACAACCTTATAGAAGCAGGCGATGGTTTGCAGGCGCTGGAAAGTTATCAAACGGAAAAGCCCGACCTTGTGATTATGGATATCACGATGCCCAATATGGATGGCATTCAGGCCTTGCAGGCCATTAAAGCGTTTGACAAGGACGCAAAGATTGTAATGTGCTCTGCAATGGGGCAGGAATCTATGGTGGTGGACGCCATTCGTTTTGGCGCTTTGGACTTTATTGTAAAGCCCTTTAAGCCCGACCGTATTTTGCAAACGGTACAAAAGGTTTTAGGCTAAGAAAAGGATGATTGTACGCATGTCGGATTTCGGCCGTGTATTGATACAAGCGCAATGCGCCCCCGGCGCGCTTGCCGTTACGGCAAGCGGCATATGGAGTGCCATGTCTGCTATCTTTATGATGCTGCTTGCGCTTTGCTTTGTGCTGTTTTTGGCATGGTATTTGCTGCGCTTTCTTTCAAAGCGTATGCCTGGTGCCCGCGCAGCGGGCGCTATTCAGATTTTAGATCGCGTTAATATCGGGCGCGAAAAAAGCCTTTTAATTGTAAAGGCGGGCGATAAAACCTTGCTGGTTGGCATGAGCGATAATGCGGTGGCCACGCTGTGCGAATTTGATGATGACACGCAGTTTAGCGTTGCCGCGCAGCCAAAGCCGAATGATTTTTCGGCCATTTTGCAAAGCGCCGCCAAAAAATTTCCCGCAAAGCACCGCCATGAGGAGACAAACAGCGATGAAAATTGAACAGATTACCTTCCATCGCGCAAGGCTTTTAAAAACGGCAATGGCAAACGGGCACGAGCCGCAGCAAGCGCAACATAAGCTCCAGCTGCAAAAGGCCGTAACACGTTTTATCATCAGCTTCGCGTGTGTATGCCTGCTGGTAAGCGCGCTGTTTCTTTTGCCTACATATGCCGCCGCAAACGGCCCCGGTGTTTCGATTGACTTTTTTTCAGACCCTACCTCCGACACCACGATGGGGGCGCTGGACGCATTATTTTTATTTGTGCTCATTGCGCTGATTCCGTCGCTTTTATTAATGATGACCAGCTTTACGCGCATCATCATTGTGCTTTCGTTTATGCGTAATGCGCTTGGCACCCAGCAATCGCCGCCAAATGCCGTGCTTTTGGGCCTTGCGCTCATGCTTACCTTGTTTGTGATGTCGCCTGTTATCGACGAAATCAAAACCGTGGCGTATGACCCGTATAAAGCAGGTACCATCACGCAGGCCGAGGCGGTAGAAAAAGGCGTGGTGCCGCTAAAACGCTTTATGATACAGCAAACGGATGTCAGCAGCCTGAATTTGTTTATCTCGCTTTCTAAAACCGAGGTGCCGCAAATTTCGCCCGATGAGCCGCCCGAGGCACTTTTAAAGCTGCCGCTTACGGTGGTGATGCCCTCGTTTATGACAAGCGAATTAAAAACCGCTTTTAAAATCGGCTTTTTTCTCTACTTGCCGTTTTTAATTATCGACATTGTGGTTTCCAGCGTGCTCATGTCTATGGGCATGGTGATGCTGCCACCCGCTATGATTTCACTGCCGTTTAAAATATTGATGTTTGTGCTGGTAGACGGCTGGACGCTGCTGCTTGGCACTTTGGCGCAGGGGTTTGTATAGCAGCTTTTGCGCACAAAGACAGCAATTGTAAATGAAAGGCAGGTGAGGGGCATGGATCAGGGGCAGATCATGGATGTTTTCCGCGAGGCACTGCTGGTGTGTTTAAAGCTGGCGGGGCCGATGCTGATTGTCAGCATTTTAATCGGTTTATTGGTTTCCATTTTTCAAGCAGCAACGCAAATTCACGAGCAAACATTAACCTTTGTGCCAAAGCTTTTGGTAATTGCCCTTCTTTTGCTGCTTTCGGGGGAATGGATGATTATGGTGATGAACGATTTTGTGAATTATCTGTTTGCCATCATTGCAACGCTTTAGCCGCAGCAGCAATGCCGCGAATTTGCATGTTACACTGCGTTTAAAGGAGGGCCGGCATGACGATTCAATTGCAGGGCCTTTCGCTCTATCTTTTGGTATTTGTGCGTTTTGCAGGCATGATTGCGTTTAACCCGCTTTTATCCCGCCGCAATATCCCCAATAACGTGCGCACCCTGTTCGCATTGGCGCTCACCTTTGTGGTTGCGCCCACGCTGCCCATCGGCATAGTGGCGGATTTAGACGGGCTTGGCATGGCCTTTGCGATAG
>JAGPHI010000171.1 GCA_018055565.1 Oscillospiraceae bacterium
CCTTATAAATCGGGCTTTCCACCACAGCCTTATCGTCCTCGCATCGCGCGCACATAATGTCTTCAATGTCGTACACTGTTCTGCCATAAACGCCCGCGATAATATCCACGCTGCGCAAGCCCGAATCCAGCTCAATAAGCAAAACCCGATGCCCGCGCGCCGCAAGCTCGGCTGCAAGCAGCACACACACTGTGCTTTTCCCCGTACCACCTTTGCCGGAGGCCACCATAATCACTTTACCGGCCATTGCACGCCTCCCGTATTTCGGTAGATATCACAAGTATATCACAAGTTTTCACGCTTCACAATAAGAAATATTATACTAATTGCGCTAAAGGCGCAAAATTGCCGTTTTTTTATCCCACTCTGTCAGCGCAGCAACACGCCGCTTGGGATAGGCGCTGTGCTTTGCTGCTTGTCGATATAATAAGCGTCAAATATATCGCGCACCACCTCGGAAAGCTGATAACCGTAGTTGCCGTTTTCCACAATAATGCCTATGGCAAGCTCGGGGTCCTCCACGGGGCCATAGGCCACCATCGCAGCATGGAAAAGCTCTTGCCCGCTGGCGTTTTTTCGGCCTGTTTGCGGCGTGCCTGTTTTCATGGCGATATTGTACTGATAATTGGTTAAATACCCGCCAGAATGGTTTTGTGCCGTTTGCACCATGCCTTTTTCAATTTCGGCGTAGGCGTTGTTTTGATCGGGCAGCACGCTTTCTACTTCGGGCAAAAACTCTTTGATAATGGTGCCATCGTTATAATCGCGCGTAGAGGCCACCAAATGGGTTTTATACCGCGTGCCCTTATTGGCAAGGGTGCCTGCGTATGTGGCCAGCTGCAAAGGCGTAACCGCCGTTTCTTTTTGGCCAATTGCCGCTTGGCAGGTATCGCCAAGCGGGTTCCATTCCACCTTCAGCTTTTTCGCGGTTTCCTCGCTGGTTAGCCATCCTTTTTCTTCAAATACCTCCACGCCCGTTGCAACGCCAAGCCCCATTTTGCCTGCAACATCGTTAAAGCGCTCGATGCCCACCTGACGGCCCACATCATAAAAATAGCAGTTGCACGATTGCTCCAGCGCGCGGTAAATATCCGTGCGGCCGTGCGCGGCAAGGTCGTACCCTGTATAGCCGTATTGCGTGTAAAAATTATAAACACCCGTGCAATTATAGGCAAAATCGGCTGTAATGGTGTTATCCAAAAGGCCCGTGAGGCCTACAATGGGCTTAAACGTAGAGCCTGGGCGATACAGGCCGCGAAACGCGCGGTTTAAAAGCGGCTTGTCGGGGTTTTGCGCATACTCGGTATAATTGCTATTATACAAGTTTAAATCATACGACGGATAATTTACCGCCGCCAATATGCCGCCCGTTTTTGTGTCGATAACTACCAGCGCGCCCGCGTTTGCCTCCTTGCCGAAGCCCGGCTTTTGCGTGGTTTGCATTTTTTCAATTGCACGGGCCAGCGCTGAATAGGCCTCTTGCTGCAAATTTGCATCCAGCGTCAGCATCACGGTGTTGCCCGGCTGCGGCTCTTTAATCAGCTCCGACGCTTTTAAGGTGCCCGATAATGTGCGTTCAATTTGGCGGATGCCGTCTGTGCCGCGCAAATCGGATTCAAATGCCAGTTCAAGGCCGCTATTGCCCTTGATAGAATCCTGTTTATAGCCGTTTGCAACCAGCTGTTCCTCGTTTTCTTTCCATTCTTCACGATAAATCGGCCCCACAAGGCCCGTTAAATGCGGCAAAATGGTGCCGTCGGGATAGGTGCGTATCGCCTGCTCCACAATTTCAACGCCCGGCAATCGCAGCCCGCGCTCTTTAATCGTGGCCACGGTGGTAGAGCTAACGTCCTCGGCAAAGGTAAAATTGGTGGTGCTGGAAAAGCCGTTGATTTGCATTTGATAGCGCAGGCCGCCGATAATGCGCTGCTCCTCGCGCGAAAGCGCTTCCAGCTTAAATCGTTTCACCAGTGCGTCCAGCACTTGATCGGCAGTGGCATAGGTGGATAGGCCCACTTCTTTTTTCATGCGCTCGGCATCGCGGGACTCGCCTGTGTCCACATCTACACCCGTAAAGGTATAGGGCGCTTCTTTCGTAATGGGGGTTTTATCGTTCCAGTTTTCACCCGATGCCGATAAAATATCCACCAGTTCCAAAAGCGTATCATTCAGTTTGCCCGTGGGCAGCATTAAATAGTTTAGCACTACATTAAAGCCCGCCCGATTTGTGGCGATGGCACGGCCATATCTGTCCACAATTTCGCCGCGTGCCGCCGTAACCGCAAAATTGTATTGGCGCGTGTTGACGGCTTTTGCCAAATGCTCCTCGCCCTTAACGAGCTGAAAGTCCACAAGCCGCATGCAAAAGGTGCCAAGCACCAACACCAGCACTGCGATCAGCGCGGTGATTCTGCGCACAAGCATTGAATCCATTTGCCACGGCCCCTTTCACAATAATCAATAAATTGTATTATTCTTCAAAAATAAACTTTTTGTATATTTTCTTAACCAGCATAAAGATGGCGGGCGAAACTGCCGAAGTAAACACAATCATTGGCAAAATAACGCGAATATAATGCGGTATCACGCCCGAATAGCCTGGCATAATATAGCCGAATAAAAAATCATATCCTGTGATAAACAGCATCGCCGCGGCACTCATCAAAATAAAATTGGTGCTGTTTTCTTTTAAAAACAGCTGTGCCAGCACCGATACAACAAAGCAGCACAGCATCACGCCAAAGGCAAAAAAACCGATAACACGCCCTGCCAGCATATCCCACACAAGCCCGCCAAACGCGCCAAACAGCGCCCCCGCATACTCGCCCTCAAACAAGGCCACCGCAAGGCAAAGCGGCAAAATCAGCACTGGTTTTACGCCGCCTATCGTTAAAAAGCCCGGCGTGGTTTGCAGCACCGCGCATAAAATAAATGCCAATAGATAAAAAATCCATTTGGAAATCATGCGCACTGTGCGCTTGCGCACATCCATACGCGCGCCTCCTTTCGGGCTTGATATTAATTGATACTAGTAAAGTGCCGATGCCGCGCAGCTATCGCCGTATTTTTGCAAGGGTGGCCATGCCCTCGCGCAAGGCCGCTAAAAGGCAGCGGATATCCTCTTCGGTGTTTTCATCGCCTATCGAAATGCGCAGCGCTGTATCAATGCGCATATCGGCAAGCTGCATGGCCGCCAGCGTATGGCTTTTGGCCCCCTTGCTGCACGCAGAGCCGCCCGACACGTAAATATCGCGGCTTTCCAAAAAATGCAGCATCGTTTCGCTTTTGATGTTTTCGCACGAAAAATTGGCGATGCCGCACACAGCGCTTTCGGGGCTGTTGCGGGTGATGCCAGGCAAATCTGCAAGGCCCTGCCACAGCATTGTAACAAGATGGTTTATCTGCGCGGCGTTTGCGCTTAGCGCTTGCTGGCCGCGCGCACAGGCCGCGGCAAACGCAGCGCAATACGCCACATTTTCCGTGCCGGGGCGCATGCCGCCCTCTTGCCCGCCGCCAAAAAGCACGGGCGTGATATGATAACCGCGGCGCAGATATAAAGCGCCCACGCCCTTTGGCGCGTGGATTTTATGCCCCGATACCGCATAGGAATCAATGCCGCCCTCGCCGAGCGCCAGCTTCAGCTTGCAAAACGCCTGCACGCCGTCGATATGCACGGCGGTGCGGCTGTTTTTGGCTTTTACGGCGCGTGCCAGCGCGGCAACGTCGAGATATGCGCCAGTTTCGTTGTTGACGTGCATGGCGGTAACCAGCACGGTTTTGTCGGTAACGGCGTTTACAATCGCGTCCATTGGCACAAGGCCGTCCTTGCCCGGCGCTATCAGCGTTACCGAAAACCCGTCCTTTTCTAGCGCCGCTACGGTGTTTTGCACGCTGGGGTGCTCATATGCTG
>JAGPHI010000172.1 GCA_018055565.1 Oscillospiraceae bacterium
CAATATTGGTGCCGCCAAGATCAATACCGATTCTGTAGTTCATGTTACAATCATTCCTTGTACATAAGATTATTGCGCAAATGCCTAAATCAGCGCAGTGCGCATATTAAATGTCGTTTTGCAAGCCCAGTTTTTCCAAAAGCTCTTGCGCTGCATTATAGCCCATTTTTTTCTGACGGTTATTAATGGCGGCGGCCTCTAAAATAACAGCAAGATTACGCCCCGGCATAACAGGGATAACCGTGCAGGGCAAATCAATACCCAAAATTTCGGTGGTATCGGTTTCAAGGCCGGTGCGGCTGTAGTTTTTGCTTCTGTCCCACGGCTCCAGCTCCACCACAAGGTCAACCTTTTCATTCATTTTCACAGCGCCCGAACCAAACACGCGCGCCACATTGATAATGCCCACGCCGCGTAGCTCGATAAAATGGCGGATATTTTCGGGCGCGGTGCCAAGCACCGTGCGGTTAGACACACGGCGCAGCTCCACTGCGTCGTCCGCTATCAGGCGATGTCCACGTTTTACAAGCTCCACTGCCGTTTCGCTTTTGCCAACGCCGCTTTCGCCCAAAATTAAAATGCCCTCGCCGTACACTTCCACAAAAACGCCGTGGCGCGTAATGCGCGGCGCAAGCTCTACGCTGAGGATGGAAATCAACGCGCTCATCAGCACAGACGTGTTTTCAGAGGTGCGCAAAATGGGCACGGTGTATTCCTCGGCAAATTCCATCATTTCCGCAAACACATCGATGCTGCGCGTAACAATGACGGCTGGCGGTGCCGCTGCAAACAAGCTGTGTATATGGCTGCGGCGTTCGCTTTCCGGCAGGGTTTCCAGATACCCCATTTCTGCTTTACCGCAGATTTGAAGGCGTGTTGGCTCAAAATATTCGTCATATCCCGTAAGCAAAAGCCCTGGGCGGTTTACATCAGCAGTGGTAACAGGCACGGTGCTTAAATCCTTAGGCTGGTACACCACCTCAAGGTTTAGCTGACTCACAATTTTATCTAGCGTAACGGTGAATTGCGGCATGGTCGATACGTCCCTTCCCTATATGATTTTTTCATATAGTTCTATTATATATGATTGCGTGACATATATCAATTTTTTTGTTTTTCTTTTCCGCACATTTTACATAATATGCTTTCATTTATGGTTATTCTTTGCTATACTAAAGCTATTCAAATAAAACGCAAAGGACTGGGTGCTATGAAAATTGCCATTTTCACAGAAACGTATTTTCCGTTTATCAGCGGCGTGGTAACGCATATCGAAACGTTAAAAAATTGCCTTGAAAGCCGCGGCCATGAAGTGTTGATTGTCACCTTAAATCCAAAGGCTGTTTGCCACTATGTAAAAGATGGCGTGCTTTACTGCCCTGCCATTCCATTAAAACGGATTTACGGCTACGGCGTAGCCAATCCGGTGAATATTCAGCGTTTGCGCATTATTGCAGATTTTAACCCCGATATCATTCATATTCATACTGAATTTTCGATGGGCATCTTTGGCACATTTGCTGCGCGCAAGCTGAAAAAGCCAATGGTTTATACACTGCACACAATGTATGACGATTATATGTTCTATGTGGCGCCGGGGAAATTTCAAAACATGGTTAAGCCGGCAGCGCATCTGTATTTTCGCAAAACGGCGGATAAGGCCACGGAAATTATTGGCCCATCCCCCAAAGTGGCCGAGTTTTTACGGCGTTGCGGCGTTGAAAAGCATGTCAATATTATCCCCAATATCGTAGATTTATCTGCATTTATGCCAGAAAACGTGCCGGCAGAAAAAATTGCCGAGGTAAAGGCCAGCCTCGGCATACAGGAAACGGATACCGCACTTTGCTTTGTGGGCCGATTGGGTAAAGAAAAAAGCATTGATGTAATGATTGAATATTTTGCGGGATATTTTAAAGGCGATGCAAACTATAAGCTCTTTATTATTGGCGACGGCCCCGAACGCGCCAATTTAGAAAAGCTGGTTGCGCATTTGGGCATGCGCGAGCAAGTAAAGCTGCTTGGCCCCATCAAGCACGAGGAGCTGCCCCCGTATTATCATGCCTGTGGCTTATTTGCCACTGCTTCTCTTTCGGAGATGAATTCCATTTCCATGCTGGAGGCGATGGCAAGCGGGCTTTTTGTGTTGCAGCGGCTTGACGTGTTTAACAAAGCGCAAATACAGCCCGGCATTAACGGCAACACCTATCAAACAGCCAGCGAGCTTGCCGTGCTGATTAAAGAGCAAAGCGCGCTGACGCAAAGCGAGCGCATGGAGCGCCGCGGTACCGTTACTGCTTTTACAAAGCGATACGGCCCCGACGAATTTATCACAAATGTGCTGAACGTATATGAGCGCGCATCGGTGCGTTATGCGCAAAAGCAAGGCGACGCAAAGAAAAAACGATAAACCATCCGATAATACTAGCCCTCACGATTTTTGCTTTTTGCAAACGCCGTGAGGGCTTTTTTGTTGAATTGCAATTGTGCGCTAGATAACCTTTAAATCCGACGTTAGTGTGATGGAAATGTTTTGATAAAACGCATTTTGCGCAAGCAATGTGTCGCACAATGCGCTATCCACATTGCGCAAATGCTGTGTATAAGAAAACACGTCATTGCCTTTTAAAAACGTTTCTTGCAATAATAAAAGCGCGTTTGTTTCGATATATTGATTAATTGCTTTCGCAAGCTGCTTTGCCTTCGATTTATCTTGCGGTTTACCCGATTGATTCGTCACAGAACGAATATACCCAGTAACAAATAGCTGTAGGCTGGGCGTGCCGTTTTTACAGTTGGCCGCAAACGAAAGACGCACATCCTGCATTTCGGCGTTGATTTTATCTTCCGTCATGTTGTGCAGCGTAAAGGCCGATAGTTTGCCGTCAAGCAATAAAAGCAAACGCATTGCGTTATCGCGCAGCAAAAGATTTTCCCCGTCTGCGCTTAAAACCGCAAGCTCCTGTACGCCGCAATAGTCCTCTTGTGCGCCAAAACGATAAATGGGCAAATAGGCCGAGAGAGGCTCCTCGGAATTGGCCGAAAATTCATACAAACGGCGCGCTTGCACACTTTCGCTTTTGCCCGCTGCAATCCGTTCGCCTTCGCGCACAATAACGCTTAAATTTTCGTCGCAATCGGCAAGCTGGCCGGAGGTGCATGGCGTAATAAACACCGCTAAATTGGGGCGCTGCGCATCTTCTCTTGCAAAAAAAGCCAAAATTTCGCTTGCTTTTGTGCGCGCGGCATCTTCACTTAAAAACAGCAATTCGTTTTGCGCGTAAAACGGCGATTTATTTTGCTCTTCCTCCGCCGCGCGAAGCGCATCTTCCACGCTTTGCCCGCTGCCTGTAAACACGCGCGGCTTTTCTTTCACCGATGCGGTGTCTGTGCTGGGCTCGCAGGTAAATACCACAAGCGACGCTTCGTACGATTCTTCGGTGTAATCTATAAAAATAGTTTTGATAATGGCGCGCTCTCCAATGCTTTCAGAGCCTGCACAGGCCGTTAATATAAACGCCGTGCCAACAAAGAGCAGCGCTTTAAACAATTTTTTCATATTCGCCTCGTGTAGCAGGTGCATATAGCATGCTTGCAATGGCTAAAAGCACCGTAAAAATAGATAGGCCCGCCGTTACAATCGGCTGCGGCAATGCATAAATTAACAAAGAAAACGCGGCAGTTACACATAGGCCGATCACCATGCGCGTGCGCTTATCCGCCAATAACGCTTCGCTTACCATACATGCTGCACCAATAAAGGCCGTTAGCTTTAAAAATGCAGCCAAAACCCAGATGGCAATATGCACAGCATCCAGACGCTTAAATACCGATACCCCACCAAGACGCGCCAATGTTTGCGCAGGCTGGGTAACCTGCGTGGCAGAGGAGCCCAT
>JAGPHI010000006.1:0-3568 GCA_018055565.1 Oscillospiraceae bacterium
CTACGGATGAGGTGTATGGCTCGCTTGGTGACGAGGGATATTTTACCGAGCAAACCCCGCTTGACCCGCACAGCCCCTATTCTGCCAGCAAAACGGGTGCAGATTTATTTGTGCGCGCCTTTGCCGATACCTATCATTTTCCTGTTAATATTACGCGCTGCTCTAACAATTACGGCCCCTACCAATTCCCCGAAAAGCTGATTCCGCTGATGATCAATAACGCCAAAACCAAAAAGGGTTTGCCTGTATATGGCGATGGCATGAATGTGCGCGACTGGCTTTATGTAGAGGATCATTGCAAGGCCATCGACATGGTGTGCCAAAATGGGCGCTTGGGCGAGGTGTATAATGTGGGCGGCCATAACGAACGCCCCAACATCTTTATTGTAAAAACCATTATTGCGCTTTTACATGATAAGGTGGATGCATCGATAGACGAAACGTTGATTCGCTATGTAGAGGATCGCAAAGGGCACGACCGCCGCTATGGCATCGACCCCGAAAAGATTAAAAACGAGCTGGGCTGGTATCCCGAAACCACGTTCGAGGTGGGCATTGAAAAAACCATCGAGTGGTATTTGGAAAACGAAGCGTGGATGAACCACGTTACCAGCGGCGATTATCAAACATATTATTCTGATATGTATAGCCAAAAATAATGGCGAACAAAAGCGCAAATGCATCGGCAAAACGCCGCTTGCAAAACGCTGCCTTTTGCGGCAGCGCTTGCGCTTTGCCCGTGTTTTATACAAGTAAAGATGCCCGCAAGTTTTACTTGCGGGCATCTTTTTGGCTATTTATACTATTTGTATTGTTCGATTGCTCCACTTTTTTAAAATGCGGCTTTGCGGAAATAGGCGATGCCGCAAGCGCCTGGGCCGCCGTGCGTGCCGATAACGGTGCCAATGGGCGAAATCAGCGGCGTTTGCAAATGCAGCTTTTGCGTGACATAGTGTTTAAACGGCTCCAATCCGTGGCGCTTGCCGGTATAGCCGATGCTAACAGGGAAGTTTTCGTCGATACCGCCGTTTGCATCAATCAGTTTAAAAATGGTTACATACGCGCCCGGCAGGCCGCGCGCCTTGCCGGCCACGCCCACCTTGCCACCCGCCACTTCAACCACGGGCTTGATGCCCAAAAGGCCGCCTGCCACGGCCGCGGCACCCGATAAGCGCCCGCCCTTGCGCAGATATTTTAAATCGTCTACCACGGCATACACGTTGATATTGTGGCGCACCTCGTTTATCACATTGGCAATGGCCTCGGCGGGCATGCCGCCGTCGCGCAGCTCGGCCGCGCGGCGCACCAAAAGCTGCAAGCCCAGCGTGGCAGTAAGCGAATCGACCAAGTAAATTTGGTCGTAATCGGCCACTTCTTTGGCAATATTGGCGCTTTGATACGTGCCCGAAATGTGAGAGGAAAGCGTTATGCACACCACGCTGTCGCCCGCAAGGCGCGCCTCGTTAAACTGCGCCAAAAACTTTTCGGGGCTGGGCTGGCTGGTGGTGGGCAACTTTTCAGCCGCTTGCAGCATGTCGTAAAAGGTTTCAATGGGCAAATCGATACCATCTTCGTAATGCTCTTCGCCAAAATTAACGGTAAGCGGCACCACATAAATGCCCAGTGCATCGCTTTCCTCCTTGATAAAATCTGCCGTGGAATCCGTAATAATTCGTACCATTGTATAATTTGTCCTTTCTTGGGGCTGCACCATTGTTTTTGGTGCTTTGTTTATTATTTGCGCGCGACGCATAGATATGCGCTATGCGCAAAGGCTGCGCCCCGTTACAATTCGTTAAAAAATCGGTGCAGGGAGGCCAGCGCCTGCGTCAGCGCCTGCATTTCCTGCGTGGAAAGCGAATGTGCCGCATTGGCCACCAGCTTTTCGTGAAAAGCCGTGTGTGCCGCAAGCGCACTTTGCGAATCGCCCGCTAAAATTAGATGCACCCTGCGTTTATCATGTTCGCCGCGTTCGCGGCGCACATAGCCTTTTTGCTCCAGCGTTTTTACGGCACTGGTAAGCGTGCCTGCCGTTACCGAAAGCGCCGCCGCCACCTCTGCCATGCCCGCTTTGCCTTGTGCACAAAGACGGTCGATTACTTCCAGCACATGCAGCTCCGAAACCGACAAATTTGTGTGCCCGCTTTGTGTAATGCTGGCCTGCTCAAGGCGCAGGATATCGTTGAATACCTCCACCAAAAACGCATTCAGCTTTGCTTCATCGTTTGTCATTAAACCCTCCAAATGGCGCGCTGCCGCGCAAATTTGCATCTGCTTTAGCAGCAAGCGCCGTGCTGTGAAATTACTTTGAAATTCAAACTATTAGCAGTTTACCGCACGATGAAACAGAAGTCAAGCATTTACTTTGAAGTTCAAAATAAATTCACAATTCAAAGCCTTATTTTAACAAAATTCTTTACAAAGCACGGCTTTTGTGCAAAAATAGATACAGATTATTAGCTTATCATAAAGGAGTTTATGTTCTTGAGAATGCGTTTCAAACCCTATGCAAGGCCCGAGCTTTTGGCATCGGGCTTTCACGAGGATGCCCCCGCCGCACAGCGCGGCAAATGGAAACATTGCTTTGCGCACCCCGAAAACCCCATTTATTTGGAGCTGGGCTGCGGCAAAGGCGGCTTTTTGGCAAGCCACGCCGCCGCAAACCCCGCCATTAACTATATCGGTATTGATATCACCGATAAGGTGCTTGTGCTGGCAAAGCGCAAAATTGCGCAGCAGTTTGCGGGCGTAAATCGCAGTGTAGACAATGTAAAGCTGCTTTCGTTCGATATCGAGCGCATTGCAGAAATGCTGTGCGCATCAGACGAAATTGCACGCATTTACATTAATTTTTGCAATCCGTGGAACCGCAAAAAAAAGCATAAAAAGCATCGGCTTACCCATACGCGCCAGCTTTTGCAGTATAAGCAGTTTTTGGCGCCGCAGGGCGAAATATGGTTTAAATGCGATGATGCGGATTTGTTTGAAGACAGTGTGGAATATTTTGCCGAGGCAGGCTATGAAATTGTGTGGCTAACGCGCGATTTGCACGCGCAAGAGCCCGCGTGGAATGTGCGCACAGAGCACGAAGAGATGTTTGCTTCGCAAGGCGTGCCCATCAAAGCGTTGATTGCGAAAATAGCGAATGTATGATAAAATTTTTGTATATCCTTGTGCCCAGAAAATGTAAATAGAGAATCGTAGGGGCGGATTTCATATCCGCCTGCCGCGTGCCCATTCAACCTCTGATCTCTATATCTAACATCTAACCGTAGGGGCGGATTCCATATCCGCCCGCCGTACCCCCGTTCTAACCTCTGACCTCTTATATCTATATTCTGCCCTCTAAACGTAGGGGCGGATTCCATATCCGCCCGTAATCCCCGTAAATCCCCCCGTATTCATGCGGCGCACCGAGCGCCTTTAATTGAAAGGAAATTAACATTATGGAAAAATCGAAGGTTTATTTTACCGATATGCGCGCAGGCGCAGACAATAATCTATTACAAAAACTAGAGCGCTTAATCCGCACGGCGGGCATTGGCAACATTGACTTTGAAAAGAAATA
>JAGPHI010000006.1:3668-12938 GCA_018055565.1 Oscillospiraceae bacterium
ACATTATGGAAAAATCGAAGGTTTATTTTACCGATATGCGCGCAGGCGCAGACAATAATCTATTACAAAAACTAGAGCGCTTAATCCGCACGGCGGGCATTGGCAACATTGACTTTGAAAAGAAATACACCGCCATTAAAATCCATTTTGGAGAGCCGGGCAATCTGTCGTTTTTGCGCCCCAATTTTTCCAAAACGGTAGCAGACGTGGTTAAATCGCTTGGCGGTAAGCCATTTTTAACCGATTGCAACACCTTATATGTTGGCCGCCGTAAAGACGCGCTGGAGCATATCGAGGCCGCCTATGAAAACGGCTACAGCCCGTTTTCTACCGGCTGCCAAATCATTATTGGCGATGGCTTAAAGGGCACAGACGATGTGGACGTGCCCGTAGAAGGCGGCGAATATGTGCAAATGGCGCATATCGGCCGCGCTGTTATGGATGCGGACGTGCTGATTGCGCTTTCGCATTTTAAAGGGCACGAAGCCACAGGCTTTGGCGGTGCCGTGAAAAACGTGGGCATGGGCTGCGGCTCGCGCGCGGGCAAGATGGATATGCATTGTGGCGGCAAGCCCGAGGTGTACACAGACGGCTGCCGCATGTGCGGCAAATGCGCCAAAATCTGCGCGCAAAACGCCATCACCTATGATGCAAACAAAAAGGCGCATATCGACCACGAACAATGCGTGGGCTGCGGGCGCTGCATCGGCATTTGCAATTTTGATGCCATTCATAACCCCACAGGCTGCTCTAACGATGAGCTAAATTACCGCATTGCCGAATACACAAAGGCCGTGGTGCACGGGCGCCCCGCATTTTATATCAATATCGTAAATCAGGTGTCGCCGTGCTGCGATTGTCACGCCGAAAACGACGCCGCCATTATTCCCGATGTGGGCATGTTTGCTTCGTTTGACCCCATCGCGCTGGACACTGCGTGCGCCGATGCATGCAATCAAATGCCCCCCATCCCGCAAAGCGCACTGGGCGAGGCGCTGGCCGCAGGGCATAACCATCACGACCATTTTACCAATGATTATCCCGTTACCAATTGGAAAAGCTGCATGCAGCATGGCGAAAAAATTGGCCTCGGCACGCAGGCTTATGAATTGATTGTCTGCAAATAATTTTTAATAAATACCCCTTGTATATAATTTGCTTTATATACAAGGGGTATTTTTGCGTGCATTCCGCAAAAAAAGATAAGATTTGCCAATTGCATGCCCTTTCCCATTTTTGTGATAGGACATACAATATAAATAATCCGTAAACGGATTATTTACCGCGCATACGGCCTTTGGCCAGCCTGATTTATAGAAACCAACAATGGCCGATATTGTAGGGAACGGTCTTGACCGTTCCGATTCATCATTTTACCCGCGCGTAAAGGCCGTGGCATAGCCACATGGCCCATTTATAGTAGCAGCATAAAAAAAGACACCTGCGCGACTGGCCGCGGATTTATGAAAACCAACAATGGCCAATATTGTAGGGAACGGTCTTGACCGTTCCGATTCATCATTTTACCCGCGCGTAAAGGCCGTGCAAAGCCACATGGCCCATTTATATTAGCAGCATAAAAAAGACACCTGCGCATGGCCGCGGATTGCGGCGGCGCTTTTAAGAAAGGGATGGGATGCACAATGCAGTACGGATATTTTGACAATGAAAACCGCGAATATGTGATTGATAAGGTAGATTTGCCCGTAAGCTGGACGAACTATCTTGGCACCGAAGATTTGGTAGCCGTGGTCAATCACACGGCGGGCGGCTATCTGTTTTATAAAAGCGCCGAATATCATCGAATCACGCGCTTTCGCGCCAATGCCGTGCCAATGGATCGCCCAGGGCACTATATTTATCTGCGCGATGATGACACGGGCGAATATTGGTCGGTGTCGTGGCAGCCTGTGGGCAAGCCCCTTGATAAGGCGCAGTATCGGTGCCGCCACGGCCTGTCATACACCAAATATGAATGCGAATATAACGGCATCAAGGCCGTGCAAACACTGTTTATTCCGCGCGGCGAAGCCGTGGAAATTTGGGATTTGCACATCGAAAATTGCACTGCGCGCGAGCGCAATATCAGCGTGTTCAGCTATGCAGAATTTTCGTATCATCATATTGATATGGATAATCGCAATTTTCAAATGTCGCTGTATGCGGCGGGCGGCAGCTATCACGACGGCATGATCGGACAGGATTTATTTTATGAAGAAAAAGGCTTTCAGTATTTTGCCGCCTCGTTTATGCCCGATTCGTTTGACACAGTGCGCGAAGCCTTTATTGGCGATTACCGCACCGAAACCAATCCCATTGGCGTTGAAAACGGCATTTTGTCCGGCTCTACAGAGCTTGGGGGTAATCAATGTGCGGGCCTGCACAAACGCCTAAAGCTAAAAGCGGGCGAAAAGTGCTGCGAGGCATTTTTGCTGGGCGAGGGCAGCTTTGATGAGGGCGCGCGTGTGCGCGAAAAATACAAAAGCGCGGCGGCGCGCACCGCCGCTATGCAAGAACTGCAAGCGTTTTGGGCGGCAAAATGCGATGCTTTACAGGTGCAAACGCCCAATGAGGGCATGAACACCATGCTGAATATTTGGACGCTGTATCAAAGCGAAATTAATGTTATGTTCAGCCGTTTTGCCAGCTTTATTGAGGTGGGCGGGCGCACAGGGCTTGGCTATCGCGATACCGCGCAGGACGCGATGACCGTGCTGCATTCAAACACCGCCGCGTGCAAAACAAGGCTGGTGCAGCTTTTGCACGGGCTTGTCAGCGAGGGATACGGGCTGCATTTGTTTAGCCCCGAATGGTTTGAAGAAGCGGGCGAGCAGCAAAGCTTTAAAAGCCCCACGGTAGTGCCCACGCCCGATAAAAGCAGCATGATTCACGGCCTGAAAGACGCATGCAGTGATGATGCGCTTTGGCTGGTGTCGTCTATTGTGGATTATATTAAAGAAACAGGGGATTTTGCGTTTGCCGATATGCCGATGCCCTATGCCGATAAGGGCGTGGACACCGTGTATGAGCACATGAAAACCATATTAAACTTTTCAGCGCGCATGGTGGGCGAGCACGGCGTATGCATGGGCCTGCGCGCCGATTGGAACGATTGTTTAAACCTCGGCGGCGGCGAAAGCGCAATGGTAAGCTTTTTGCATGTGTGGGCGCTTGGCAATTTTGTGGCGCTGGCAAAGCGCTTGCAGCGCCATGAGGATGCCGCGCACTATGCGGCGCTGCGCGAGGCGGTTATTGCGGTGTGTGAAGAACATTTGTGGGACGGCAAATGGTATTTGCGCGGATACACCAAAAACGGCCGCCCCATCGGCACCGACAAGGACGCTGAAGGCAAGGTGCATATGGAGTCCAACACGTGGGCGGTGCTTTCGGGCGCGGCGGGGCAAGCGCGCGGCGAGGGCGCAATGGATGCCGTGAATCAATATCTGTATACCCCGTACGGCCTGATGCTTAACGCCCCCGCGTATGCAAAGCCCGATGACGATATCGGCTTTGTAACGCGCGTTTACAAAGGGCTGAAAGAAAACGGCTCTATCTTTAGCCATCCAAACCCCTGGGCGTGGGCGGCGGAATGTGTGCTGGGGCGCGGGGATCGCGCAATGCAATTTTACAATGCGCTTTGCCCATATTATCAAAACGATAAAATCGAAATCCGCAAATGCGAGCCGTATTCCTATTGCCAATTTATTACGGGGGTGGATCACACCAAATTTGGCGAGGCACATCATCCGTTTATGACAGGCTCTGGAGGATGGAGCTATGTGGCGGCTACGCGCTACATGCTGGGCATCTGCCCCGATTTTGACGCGCTTACCGTAAACCCCTGCATCCCTGCGCAGTGGGATGGGTTTTCCGTGGTAAGGCGCTTTCGCGGCGCGGTGTATCATATTTGCGTGGACAATCAAAACCATGTAAGCAAGGGCGTGGCCGCGCTGTATGTAAACGGCGCGCTGGCCAGCGCATTGCCGCTTTTGCCACCGGGCGAAACCTGCGATGTACGTGTGGTAATGGGATAAAAGCGCCGCCACAAGCGGATATGCAAGTATCTTGTATCCATTGATTTTGAGATACATAAAAGTAAAGAGGGTTTTGCTATGATTAAATTTGGCACAGGTGGCTGGCGCGCGATTATCGGCGATGAATTTACAAAGGCGAATGTGCAGCTTTTAACGCTTGCACTGGCGCGCAAAATGCAAGATGAGGGCAAAGCCGACAAGGGCTTTGTGATTGGCTATGACCGCCGATTTTTAAGCGAGGAGGCTGCCAAATGGGCCGCCGAGGTGATGGCAGGCGAGGGGATTGTGACGGCGTTTATTCATCGCGAAAGCCCTACGCCGCTTGTGATGTATGAGGTGCAAGCGCACGGCTATCCTTACGGCATGGCCGTTACAGCCAGCCATAATCCCGCTATTTACAATGGCATCAAGGTGTTTATGGAGGGCGGGCGCGATGCAGACGAAACATTAACCGTTTCGTTTGAGGGGTATATCGGGGCGCTAACGAGCGACGATGTCAACGCCATTGCCTTTGACGCGGGCGTGCAGCAGGGCCTTATCAAAATGATTGACCCGATGAACGAATATGTAGACGGCATTTTGGCCGCCATTGACGTGGAGGCCATCCGCGCGCGCGGGCTAAAGGTAGTGCTGGACCCGATGTATGGCGTGTCCAAAACCGCGCTGCAAACCATTCTTTTAACCACGCGCTGCGATGTGGATGTTATCCACGAGCGCCGCGACACATTGTTTGGCGGGCGTTTGCCCGCGCCCAATGTGAAAACGCTTGCCAGCTTGATGAACTATGTGGAAGAGCACGGCTGTGATATCGGCATTGCCACGGATGGCGATGCCGACCGCCTCGGAATAATCGACGACCAAGTGGAGTTTTTGCACCCAAACAAGATTTTGGTGCTGCTGTATTATTATCTAGTAAAATACAAGGGCTGGCGCGGCGCTGCCGTGCGCAATATTGCCACCACCCACCTTTTAGACGCGATTGCCGCGCGCTTTGGCGAAAAATGCTACGAGGTGCCCGTGGGCTTTAAATACGTGTCGGAAAAAATGGTGGAAACAGGTGCCATTATCGGCGGCGAAAGCTCGGGCGGGCTTACGGTGCGCGGGCACATTCAGGGCAAGGATGGCATCTATGCCGCCAGCCTTTTGGTGGAAATGATTGCAAAAACAGGCTGCAAGCTCAGTGCGCTTTGGGCGGATATTGAACGCGAATTTGGCACATTTGAAATGGCAGAAATGGATTTTCGCTTTACCGAGGAAAAAAAGCAGCAAATTGTGAAAACCCTGATGCGCGACAAGCTTTTGCCGGATTTTCAGCGCGAGATAGAGCGCGTTAGCTATATGGACGGCTGCAAGGTGTATTTTAAAAACGGGGGATGGATTATTGCGCGGTTTTCGGGCACAGAGCCACTGATGCGCATTTTCTGCGAGATGAGCGACATGGCTTCGGCTGAAAAAACATGCAATATGCTGAAAGAATTTTTACAAGTGTAATTGATACAAAACGGCGCTGCTTTAGATGTAAAACATCTAAAGCAGCGCCGTTATTGTGTAAAAACAGCACGCGAATGGCATACTATTCGTAAAGATGATAGGCTTCTTTGCGGCGCAAAAAGGCTTTTTCATCCTGCGCAAAGCCCTCTAAAAGCGCAGCCAGCGCGGGCGGCTCGCCCTCAAATACGCCGCTGCCCGCCAAAAGGCTGATAAACGGGCGCGAGCCACTGCGCACAGGCGGCAAAAAGGCAAACGCGTCGGGATATAAATCCCGCAAGGTATATAGCAGTGTGTACGCGGTTTCTACCGCGCGAAACGCGTGCGCGTCGGTGATATGTATGTGCACGCCCTCGCAGGGCTGCCCTGCATGCTTTGACGCGCTTGGCGTAAAATAAGCAGCTGTAAAAGCCACGCCCGCCAAAGCGCGCGCAGACATGGCGGCGGTAAGGGCGCGCGCATTCACCCACGGCGCGCCAATCAGCTCAAACGGGCAGGAGGTGCCGCGCCCTTCTGAAACATTGGTGCCCTCAAAAATGCATGTACCGGGATATAAAAGCGCCGTTTCAAAACGCGGAATACCGAGGCTTGGCATCATCCAGCAAAGGTCATTTTGCGAAAACAGCGTGCTGCGCTTCCATCCCGCGCACGGCACAACAGATAAATTGCAGCAAAGCGCTTGCTCGGCGTTGGCCATGCGCGCAAATTCGCCCGCCGTAAGGCCATAGCGCGTGCAAAGCGGGTACGCGCCCACAAAGCTTTTATACTCTTCGCGCAGCACATTGCCCTCTACAATGCTGCCGCCCAGCGGATTGATACGGTCCAAAACAATCAGCTCTTTGCCGTATTTGGCGCAGTCGCCCAGGGCGTATAGCAGCGTAGAAATATAGGTGTAATACCGCGTGCCAACATCTTGGATGTCGTAAACCAGCGCGTCGATATCCGCAAGCATTTCCTGCGTAAAATGCTTAGAATCCTTGCGATACAGGCTGTGCACCGGCAGGCCGGTGTCGGGGTCGGTATAGCTTTCTACCGCCGCGCCCGCGTCGGCGGCACCGCGCACGCCATGTTCGGGGCCGTAAAGCGCAGTGAGATGATAGGCGCTGTGCAAAATATCAACCGACGATGTAAAATCGCGCCCCACGCCGGAAACAGAGGTTACAAGCCCCAGGCGCTTTCCTTGTAAAATTGCCGCGTAATCGCCGATGCAGTCAATGCCGTTTTTCATGTTGTGCCTCCATCTATGCAAATTTATGGCATCTATTTTCAAAAATGCGTGGCAGTGCCACAGCCGCCAAAGCAAAACCGTTCGCCAAAGGCGAATATATAGTAAAACCATCATATCGCGTGCAAAATTATCTGTCAAGCAAATTGCAAAACGCGCAATACGCGCTGCGCACAACACTTCGTTAAATTCAGCATTGCAATTCTATAGGGCTTGTGATATACTATTAAAGCTACCCGCGGCACGGGTTATGGCATATGCCCTATTTCGCCAATATGGCGAGGGCGCTTTACCTTATATATAGGTAAGCACTTTGGGAAACCCGTTACCTTTCGCTGTGCTGCGCGGCAAATAAATAAAAGAGGTGTATTATGGAAAACAAACAAACCATCATCGAAACCGCCCGCGTGCATGAAAAGGATACAGGCTCTCCTGAAGTGCAAGTATCGCTTTTAACCGCGCGCATCAATCACTTGAATGAGCATCTTGCCACCAACAAGCATGACCATCACAGCCGCCGTGGCCTTTTGCAAATGGTTGGCCGCCGCCGCAACCTGTTGGCTTATCTGCAAAAAACCGATATCGAGCGCTATCGTGCGCTGATTGCGAAGCTTGGCTTGCGCAAGTAATATTGCAAATGAGGCAGACGGCGTTTCGCCGTCTGCCTTTCCCCGTTTTTTTGCAAAACAGGCATCTTCTTTTTCCGCATAAAGGGCATGATTTGCGGTGGTTAGCAATGAATCGAAATGCTTTCCGGCCAGTAGGCGCAAAGCGTTTGGATTTATTGCTAAAGCCGCTGCCCTTTTTAATTAAATTTATTAGGAGGCAACATTATGGCATTAGAGTTTTCATCTAAAAAAGAAACATTCCCCAATTTTAAAACCTTCGAAACCACTCTTGCGGGGCGCCCGTTTGTGGTGGAGCACGGCAAATGGTGCGGCCTGTCGAACGGCAGCTGCACAGTGCGCTACGGCGACACAGTGGTGATGTGCAATGTCACCATGAGCGACAAGCCGCGCGACGGCATCGACTTTTTTCCCCTTAGCGTAGATTTTGAAGAAAAAATGTATGCAGTGGGCCGCATTCCGGGTAGCTTTATGCGCCGCGAGGGCCGTCCGGGCGACAAATCCGTGCTGACAAGCCGCGTGATTGACCGCCCCATCCGCCCCTTATTCCCCAAAGACATGCGCAACGATGTGTGCGTTGTGATGACAGTGATGAGCGTTGATCAAGACAATAGCCCCGAAGTGGTGGGCATGATTGCCACGTCCATTGCACTGTCTATTTCCAATATCCCCTGGAAAGGGCCTATCGCGGGCGTTTATGTGGGCCTTGTGGATGGCGAAATTGTGATTAACCCCACGCTTGCACAGCGTGAAGCATCGGATTTGCAGCTGACGGTTGCCGCCTCCAGCGAAAAAATTGTTATGATTGAAGCGGGCGCAAACGAAGTGGACGAAACCACGATGATGAACGCCATTAAGGCGGGCGACGCAGAAATCCAAAAAATTATTACGTTTATCAACAGCATTGTTGCCGAAATCGGCCAGCCGAAAGTGGAGTTCCAAAGCATGGAGCTTGACCATGATTTGCTGGACGAAGTGAAAGCCAATTATCTGGATGCCTTTAAGGCCGCAATGGACACCGACGACAAAACCGTGCGTGACGCGCGTTTGTTGCCCATTCGCAATGCGCTGGAAGAAAAATATGCCGAAAAATGGGGCGCTTCCACCATTGAAGAAATTATGTACAAGATGCAAAAGCAGGTTGTGCGCCGCTGGCTTTTGGATGAAGGCAAGCGCGTAGACGGGCGCGGCATCAACGAAATCCGTCCGCTGGCCGCCGAAGTGGGCCTTTTGCCGCGCGTGCACGGCTCCGGCATGTTTACACGTGGGCAAACACAGGTGCTTACCACCTGCACACTTGGCAGCCTGCGCGAAGCACAGATTATCGATGATATCAGCACCGATTCGGAAAAACGCTATATGCACCAATACAATTTCCCCCCGTATTCCGTGGGCGAAGCGCGCGCACCTCGCAGCCCGGGCCGCCGCGAAATTGGGCATGGTGCCCTTGCAGAACGTGCATTGCTGCCCGTTTTGCCCGACACCAAAGAGTTTCCGTATTCGTTGCGCTTAGTGTCTGAAGTGCTTTCCTCTAACGGCTCTACCAGCCAGGCTTCCATTTGCGGCTCCTCGCTTGCATTGATGGACGCAGGCGTGCCAGTAAAAGCTACGGTTGCGGGCATTTCCTGCGGCCTTATCACCGAGGGTGAGCGCTGGATGACCATGCTGGACATTCAAGGCGTGGAGGATTTCCACGGCGATATGGACTTTAAGGTTGGCGGCACACTCAAAGGCATTACCGCTATTCAGATGGACATGAAAGTAGACGGTCTAACGTATGAAATTATCGCCGATGCTTTTGAAAAATGCAAAAAAGGCCGCGAATGGATTATCAACGATATCATGGAGCCCGTGATTGCAAAACCGCGTGCCGAAGTAAGCGAATATGCGCCGAAGA
>JAGPHI010000007.1 GCA_018055565.1 Oscillospiraceae bacterium
AATGGCAAATTGTATGGTTTTATATGGTTTAGCGGCAGAGCCGTCACCTGTAGTGTCGCTGCCTGTATTAGCAGAAACATAAAGCGTTGCAGCGGTTTGCCGTTTAAGATATTCCGCTGCCGCTTTGCCACCAAGCTTTGCGGCATCGCCCGCCGCGGTTGTGCCATTTTTAAGTGCGGCTACGCTTTCATTTACTTCGTTTATCGCGCCCGCCACAGTTTTGTTGCTGGTTTGCAGCGATGGGTCGGCGTTCGGCTGATAAGTTTCTTCCACCTCGTCGGCAAAGGCCACGGCTTTTTGTTTTAAAAGCGGGTCGTAAACCGCTTTTGCCATATCCCCCGCGCCAATCTCAACAATTTTTTGGCCGATGGCCGTGTCGGTTTCGGCTTTGGAATACGCCCATGCTTGAAACGCATTGGTAAGATAGGTGATAATGCCTTTTAAAACAGGCAATAGCTTTGTGGGCTTGCCCTCCTCGGGCAATGGCTCTGGCACAACGCCCGCGGGCGCAGCGCAGCCGATTTCCTCGCCCGCGCTTTCGGCGCAAAGGGTGTCGATATTTTGGTTGTGTATGGGGATAATCACCTCGCGCGAAAGCTCGTCAAATCGGCGGCGCATCTCGGCAGAGGTAAATTGCGGCGTATCGGGTAAATCCAGCACGCCTTTATTGGCGCAATCTTCTGCGCTGATTTTCTGTAACACTGTTTTTCTCCTTTAAAATTTATTGTTTTGCAAGCTTTTCGTTACTGCGGAAAAACTTGCGTTTCGATAACTGCATTTGGCTTTTGATATTGCGCACATTGCTTGTTGGTGCACACCAGTGTTTGCCGCATCAGCACGCGCGTTTGCGTGTCGGGCGATGCATCGCCCTGCACCACGGTTTCGCTTTTATTAATACGCAGCTCTGCGGCGCATTCTTTACATAACATTTTCATCGCCTCCCTGCTTTGTCATTTCGGCGTTTTCTGTTTCTTTGGGCGCAGCTTCTACATTGGCAAACATTTGCATCCATTGCGGTATTTGCGCGGCGTTTTGCATGCTTGCTGCCTGCGCGGTAAGCGCTGCGCTTTGCTCTTCCAGCCGCTTTTTCACAATGCCCGCAAGCGGATATTGCAAGCTTTCAAGCATGCCCCAGTATAAAAGCTGCGCTTCTTTTGTGGCGGGCGCGCCAAATGCGCCCAAAGAAAAGCTTTCGCGCGTTTCCTGCCACATGGCCTGCCGATTGCCTGCCATTGTGCCGCCCGGGTCTACCGTGAACACAAAATCATCGTCCCAATACAGCGTGCCTGCGTCATCGCGCCGCAAAAAGCTGTATCGGCAAAAATCGCGATATTCGGTTTCGCCTGTGGCGCTGTGCCCTGCTATGGGGCAGCTTTCGTCGGAATAGGCCAGCAAAAAGCGAAACATTACGGCAAATAGCCGTGCGTAGGCTGCGTTTTTCATCACGCGCTTGCTTTCAAGGCGGCCCGAAGCTTGGTTGATGGAATATTGCTTTGCCACGCCCGAAGTGGCCGTTGCGTCGCGCTTGCCCTGAAAGGCATCTGTGATACCCAGCGTGGATTTGGCCCATTGATAGTTTTCTTCCAGCACCACGCGATCCTTTGAAATGTCGGGCTGGATATTATATACGTCGATTAAATTCTTGTCAGCGGGCGATTTTACGCGCAAAATCTTTAGCTCACGGTCGGTTGTTTCGGGCGTTACGCCGGCTGGCAGCGTGATATAGCTGCCGCCCTTGAGCACCTTTTCGTCAATTTTGCTGCCCAGCTTTTTAATGGTTTCCTGCTGGTCGCGGATTTTATCTACGTCGCTTTGCCCGAAAAACTTTCCGTAGCTAGACACGTTTTTCCGCAGCACAATAGGATAAATGCGCGGGCGATATATCGGAATTTTTGTTCCCTCCGCCAGTTTTTCTCCGCTAATGGGCGTAACGGAATGCATCAGCTTTTCAGCCGTTTGCAGCACGGCTTTTTTGCCGCAAAGTGTGCATGTTTCTTCCGCGCCCAGCGTGTCGCATGCACCGCAGCGATAGGTGCGCGGCATTTCGTAATCAGAAAGCGCCTCTAAAACCGTATCATTCACCCATGTAAAGCGCCCAATGCCCTTGCTTTTGTTTTTAAAATAGCCGATATTGACGGTAAAAATATCGTCGGGCGAGGCGGCTTCTTCGGCGGCTGCGCTGCCATATCGCGCTTGCAGCGCCGCGCCTGTTTTGCTCATTTGCACAATAATCCACGCCGCATCCTCGATATCCGCAGCGCCCGGCTGCGGCAAAATTTGGCGCGGATGCAAAAGGCTTACCGCAAGGCGGCCGCTTTTGCCATGCACCTCGCCTGTGAGGCACCATTCTACCAAAAAGGCCGCGCTGCCCTGCACGGGGCACATGCGCTCTTGCGCATCGTTCATTTCTTTAAAGGGCAGCGCTTCTACCTCCGCACGCAGCAAGGTTTCGGCATTTTTGGCAAGCGCTTCCCCGCGCTGCGAAGCCGCGTTTACCTGCGGCACCGGCACGGCGCAATCCACGCCGCTTTCAATTAATTCGTACACGATATTGCGCACATTGCCCGCCTGCTTTGCGGGGCCCGCACCGTTGGCGGGTATCACTTCGTGCGTGCCGGCATACAGCGCCTCGCGCCTGTCCATTTCCTCGTATTCGCTTTTGTAAAACGCTTTTGCTGTGGCAAGCCTGTTTTTCCAAAGGTGAATGTCTAAATCGTTTTTTGCCATGATTCGTTTTCCTTTCTTATTTCGTTTGTTGCATTTTTGCGACATGTGAATATGCGGTTACAGATTTCTACAAAACTGGGCTTTGGATAACGCTTTCCCGCTGGCTTTTAACCACGCATCTTTATAGTAACGCTGTTGCTTTTATCGCGTTCTGCAATACAGCGTTTTGCACCTTGCATGCGTTTTAATGCATGCATTGCTGTTGCAATCTGCAAAACCCACCCTACCCCCGCGGCCTTTTCGGGCATCGGCCACTGCGCCCCGTTGCGCTTTGCGTGCGGCAAAGGCCGCACTGCGCGTGCCTGTGCAAGGCTTGTCCTCACAGGCAGATGTATCATAAAAGGGCGGCTATTACAGCGCCTGCTGTAGGCTTTTTGGCGCGTGCCGTTCCCTTGTTGCAAATTTGCGACTATGCAGTAAAAAAGATGTCTAAAATTTCGGCATCGCTCAGCGCAAGCTGCTTTGCAAGTGCTTTTATCTCTTGCACTGTAAAGCTTTCGCCGTTTCTGTTTAAGCGGCGATACAGCGTGCATCGGTCAATATCTGCCACGGCGGCAAGGCTTTCCATCGTCAACCTATTTTGCGCAATATGCGCATACAGCTTTTCTATTTTCATCGTGCTCCAATTCTTTCTGCTTGAAGATAGGCCTCAAGCGTGTCCTTTCCTGCGTTAATTGCGCTTTTGCGACTTATATGTCTATTATATCCGAAAATTTGGATTCGTCAATGGCAAATTTGCGCCACTTTGTTGCAAAATTGCGCTTATTGTGTTATACTGTTTATAACTAAAACTGCTTAGGATTTGCGCCGCTGTAAAAGCTGCATGCAGCACCTGCGGGTTTACCACATCCGTTTGGCGCATTCTGCGGCATCCGCACAAAAGCGCGGGCAGCGCATAGTACACTGGCATTTACACAGCTACCCGTGAAAAGCGCGGGCGGCGCACAGTACACTGGCATTTACACAGCTACCCGTGAAAGGAATGGTTGTTTTATGGATATTAATCAGCGTTTGCGTGCTGCAAGGCATGCGGCAAATATTTCAGCGGATGAACTGGCCGAGGCCGTGGGGGTAAACCGCTCCACAATGTTCCGCTATGAATCGGGCGATATCACGCGCATTCCTGCGCAGCATTTGGCCGCTATGGCGCGCGTGCTGGGCTGTGAAGTAGACACGCTTTTATATGGCGGCTCGGATGTGTGCATCCCCATTTTAGGCGAGGTGCGCGCAGGCGTGCCTGTAGAGGCCGTGCAGGATTTTTTGGGCGAAGTGGAGATACCGCGCTCGTGGGCGCGCAGCGGCGATTTTTTTGCTTTGCGCGTAAAAGGCGACAGCATGGCGCCGCGTATGCATGAAGGGGACGTGGTAATCGTGCGCAAATGCTCGTGCCCGCAATCGGGCGATGTGGTGGTGGCGATGGTAGGAAACGAAAACGCCACCATCAAAAAATATGTGCGGCATCCGGGCGGCATCAGCCTTGAGCCGTATAACCGCGTATCGTATGAGCCGATGTATTTTCAAAACGACGAGTTAGAGGCGCTGCCCGTTACCATTTTGGGCATCGCCGAGGAGCTGCGTGGCAGGCCGTAAGCGCATTTTGCATATTATATCTGCGCGGCAGGGGCTGCGCGGCAAAATCTGCGCATATTCTTGGTGTGTGTTTCATTTACATAAACAAATTATAAAAGGAGTGTTTTTATGTCTTCCAAAACCATGATACCTAGCGGATACCAAAGCTGCCTCGGTTTATATGATACGCAAAAGGCGATTGGCCTTTTGAATAATATTTTTCAAGTAAAGCTTTGCGCCGCGCTGCATTTAAAGCGCGTTACAGCGCCGCTTTTTGTAGATGCTGCCAGCGGCCTTAACGATAATTTAAACGGCACAGAGCGCCCTGTGGGCTTTGATGTGCCCGCGGGCGGCTATAAAGCCGAGGTTGTGCATTCTTTGGCTAAATGGAAGCGCATGGCGCTGGCGGATTATGGCTTTTTCCCTGGGAACGGCCTTTTAACCAACATGAATGCGATTCGGCGCGACGAGGAAATGGATAATCTGCACTCCATTTATGTGGATCAGTGGGACTGGGAAAAAATTATCACGCCCGAAGAGCGCACGCCGGCCTTTTTGCAAGCCACAGTGCGCCGCATTGTGGATGCTATTTGCGGCACGCTGGATGAATTGCAGTGGGAATTCCCTGCCCTTACCATTAATTTAACGCGCGAGGTTACCTTTATCACCGCCGAAGCCCTTTTGCAAAAATATCCGCAAATGGACGCTAAATCGCGTGAAAATGCCATTGCCAAAGAATGCGGCACCGTGTTTATCATTGGCATTGGCGGCAAATTATCGAATGGCGAACGGCACGACGGGCGCGCGCCCGATTATGACGATTGGGGCTTAAACGGCGATTTGCTGTTTTGGCACGAGGGGCTTTGCCGCGCCATCGAGATTTCGTCGATGGGCATCCGCGTGGACGAAGCTTCCCTCAGCCGCCAGCTTACCGAAGCGGGCTGCGACGAGCGCCGCGCCCTGCCGTTTCATAAGCGCCTTTTAGAGGGCGCATTGCCGCTTACCATTGGCGGCGGCATCGGGCAATCGCGCTTATGCATGCTGCTTTTAGGCAAGGTGCATGTGGGCGAAGTGCAGGTTTCGCTTTGGGACGAAGAAACGCGCGCCGCGTGCCAAGCGGCTGGCATTGCGCTTTTATAACGCAAAGGAGCTGCATTAAATGTTCAATTTTGCAATTTTAACCGCAGGGAATATCGCAGGGCAAATGGCCGCCACAGTGTGCAAAATGCCCGAGGTGCACGCCTATGCCATTGCCGCGCGCAGCGAAAGCCGTGCGCAGGATATGGCAACGCAATACGGGTTTGAAAAGGCATATGGCTCTTATGAAGCGCTGTTTGCAGACCCCAATGTCGATATCATTTATGTGGCTTCGCCCCATAGCCATCATTACGCGCACGCAAAGGCCGCGCTTTTGGCGGGCAAGCATGTGCTGTGCGAAAAGGCGTTTACCACCGCAGCGCCACTTGGCGAAGAGCTATTTCGCCTTGCCAACGAGAAAAACCGCGTTATTTTAGATGCCACTTGGACGCGCTTTATGCCGTTTGCAAAAGCGCTTGCGGGCATGATTGAAAGCGGCGAAATTGGCACTGCGCTGACATTAGAGGCCTCGTTTGGCTTTCCTCTGGACACGGTGCCCCGCATGGCCGAGCCCGCGCTTGCAGGCGGCGCGCTTTTAGATTTGGGCATTTACCCGCTTACCTTTGCGTCCATTGCGTTTGGCCCTGATTTTAAAGCCGTGCAAAGCCTTTGCCAAAAAACCGAAAAAGGCGTGGATGCTTACAGTGCCATCACCGTGCAATGGCAAAACGGCCGCATCGGCACGCTTACTTGCAATATGCAGGCTGCCCTTGCAAACTGCGGCATTATCTACGGCACAAACGGCAAAATCACCGTGCCGGATTTTTGGCACGCAAACCGCATTATCGTGCAACCCACAGGGCAAGCGCCGCGCGAACATGTTTTTTTGCACGATATTTCGGGCTACGAATACGAAGTGCGCGAGCTTTGCCGTTTAATTACCGCAAGCGAAGCAGAAAGCCCGCTTTTGCCGCACAGCGAAACACTGCGAATTTTATCTGTAATGGATGCGCTGCGCGCCGAATGGGGCGTGCGTTACCCGTTTGAATAGTGGCTCTATCTAACTGTGGGAACGCCAACGAATAGAGCTTGTAAAAGCCACAAAAGCAAAAGCCCTTGCGGATTACCGCAAGGGCTTTTATGATGCATGTAAGCAATGCGCCTTTGCCGGCGCATCGAAGCTGCATGGCCGTGGCGCAGCCACAATGCCATTCGCAAACCAGCAAAGCAGTTTTGCTAAATCGAATGCACACGCTGCACATTCATCAGCTCTATCACCGGCAGATACAATGCCTCTAAAATGCTGCAATACTTATCATAATAGATAACGCTGAGTGCCTCTTTATATTTCGGCGGCGTAATGGTTAGCGGCCACATATGCCGCAAAATAATATTGCGCTCTATATCATCCAGCAAAAACAGGCTTTCGGCGTTTTTCAGTGCTTTGCGCGGATGCTCAAAGCCGTGCATGCGCTCGCCTTTTTGGCGGCGATAATTGTGCCAATTATATAAAAACAAATCGTGCAAAAGGCCGCCGCGCGGGCTGCCTTTGCGTTCAGATGATGCGCCTTGCAAAAAAGATAGCTAAGATACGATACGTTGATCGAATGCGTTAAACAAGTGGTTTCGCCATGCTGGATAAAGTTTTTCATCGAGCAAAATTGCTCGTTTTCCAAAATGTCGCGCACGTATTCAATATATTCGCAATCATCGGGCACACACAATTCGCCCATTTTGCGTTCCGGCACAAATTTCATACGGTTTCCTCCTCGCGCACATCTGCACGCGCTTCGCTTGCTTTTTGCAGCGCACGCCGCATGCTGAAAGCAAAATCGCCCGCATACGCGCACACCAGCACAAACGCAAGCGCATTTGCAAGGTTTTGCGGCAAAAGGCCCGCCATATAAAACACGCCTTTATGCATGCCCGCAAACAGCAAAATACCAATGATACCCCAGCCCAATGTGCTTTCAAGGCACAGAATGCCCTTATAATTAAAAGGCTTGTTTTCATAATTCCACCAAAATGCGCCAAAAAGGCGCAGCATCAAGCGCGCGGTAATATATTCAAACACAGTGGCAATCAGCGCGCTTGCCACATATAAAAGCACCCAATTGCCGGAAAACGGCTTTAAAACCATATAGCCCAGCATGGCGCCAAAGCCGTAGATAATGCAAAACGGCAAATGCGCAAAGCCACGGTTTTCCCATTCGCCCTTTTCGCGGCGTATCACAACGCATTCCATTACCCAGCCCATAAAGCTGTACAAAAAAAACGCATTGATAAAAAGCGCAGGATTCGCCTGTATGATGCTTAAATTTGGCATTGTGATTCTCCTTATCCGCCCGCACTGTCGACACCGTTCAACATTGTGCAAAGCCCGTATCGTTGCAATGGGCACACCCTATTGGCATTTGTTTTGGCTGCGCCCCATCCATATTGATGCAATGCGCACGCACAAAGCACATGCGCAACAAAAAATCCTACTAATGCTTATATTATATCCAAACTATGAACAAAAAACAATGTTTATTTCATAATTTCGCACTAATTTTCACTTAACTGGCGCATACGCGCCTTGACACTGCCCACAATACTACCTATAATGAGGGATAGTAACCGCAAACTGCGGTAAAAAAGGAATGGTTATCAAAATGAGCGAATGTACCCATGATTGCAGCACCTGCAAAAGCGGCTGCGCAGAAAAGCCGAAGCCCGAAAGCCTATTAAAAGCGCCCCACCCTGCAAGCAGCATCAAAAAAGTAATCGGTGTCGTTTCTGGCAAAGGCGGCGTTGGCAAAAGCATGACAAGTGCCATGCTCGCCACGCTGATGGCACGCCGTGAATACAAGGTTGGCCTTTTGGACGCAGATATCACCGGCCCGTCAGCGCCGCGATTATTTGGCCTAAAAACGCGCGCCATCTCGGACGAAAACGCCATTTATCCCGTGGAAACCAAAACCGGCATTGACGTGATGAGCGTGAATCTGCTTTTACAAAACGAAAGCGACCCTGTGGTGTGGCGCGGGCCTGTTATCGCCGGCACAGTAACACAGTTTTGGCAGGATGTACTGTGGCAGGATATTGACTTTTTGTTCATTGATATGCCTCCCGGCACAGGCGATGTGCCGCTAACCGTGTTTCAAAGCATTCCGCTGGATGGCATCGTGGTGGTGGCAAGCCCGCAAGAGCTGGTACAGCTGATTGTGGAAAAGGCCGTCAACATGGCAAAGATGATGCAAATCCCCGTTTTGGGCCTTGTGGAAAACATGAGTTATCTTGCCTGCCCCGATTGCGGCAAAAAGCTGGAGCCGTTTGGCAAAAGCCGCGCCGAGGAAACCGCAAAGCTGTATGGCATGCCGCTTTTGGCTAAAATCCCCATTGACCCTGCGCTGGCACTGCTTGCCGACAAGGGCGCCATTGAAGCCTTTGAGGGCGATTTTTTAGACAAGGCTGCCGATGCAGTAGAAGCGCTTTTATAACATTTGCGCGTGTAATTACAATACGATGTACGCTGTGCTATTTCTTCAAATTTGCATGCAATAAAGGCGATTTGCGCTTAACAATTTTGGCAAATCGCGATACAGCAGCAACAATCCATACGCAAAGACACAAAAAATGCACATGCTTGCTTTCTATAGCAAGCATGTGCATTTTTATTAGAACAATTATTCCTCGGTAGAGGCGACAACTTCGTTTTCGCCCTCTGCTTTCGGGGCTTCCAGCACTTTCATCGAAAGGCTGATGCGCTTTTTGTCGAAATCAACATCGGTCAGCTTCACTTCAACCTCTTGGCCAACGCTCAGCACATCCGACACCTTTTCCACACGCTCAGACGAAATCTCGCTGATGTGCACAAGGCCGTCGATGCCGGGCATCATGCGCACAAACGCGCCAAACTTTGTGATGGAAACAACCGGTGCTTTAAACACCGTGCCAATCGGAAATTCTGCCTTCAGCTTCTCCCACGGATCGTCTTCAGACTTTTTGTAGCCAAGCGAAACCTTATGGTTTTCCTTGTCCACATCTTTGACATACACTGCAATCTCGTCGCCGGCGTTTACCACTTCAGACGGATGCTTAATGCGGCTCCATGCAAGCTCAGAAATGTGCACAAGGCCATCTACGCCGCCAATGTCCACAAAAGCGCCATAGCTTGTAAGGCTTTTTACTGTGCCCATATACGCCTTGCCCACAACAACTTCTGCCCAGAACTTCTCGCGCTCGGCATCCATTTGGCCAGACAATGCGTCACGGATAGAGCCGATAAAGCGCTGCCCGTCCACTTGGCGGATTTTCAGCTTTACGTGCTTGCGCACAAGCTGTGTGTAATCGTCGCCACGGCGCATAGTGCATTGCGATGCAGGGATAAAGACGTTTACGCCTTTCACCACAGCAACCACGCCGCCCTTATTAAACTCTTTTACATAGCCGTCCAGCACAGTGCCTTCCTCGGCAGCAGCGCGCACTTCTACTTCGCCTTTGCGTGCCTCAAACTGCAGCTTAGACAGATACACGATACCTTCTTGATCGTTTACTTTAACAACAATCAAATCCAGCTCGTCGCCCTTTTTCACCATGTCCTCAAGACGCACAGAAGTGTCGTTGGTGAAATCTTCTATTTTAATGAAGCCAGTATGCTTTGTGCCGATGTCCACCTGCACCTCGCTCGGCGATACGCCGGTAACGATGCCTTTAACATCCTTTCCGCCGTAGACAGACGGTGTTTCGAAACTATCGAACATCTCCGCAAAGCTTAATTCTTCGTTTTGAATACTCTCGCTCATAGTGCTAAGTACCTCCTCAATTATAGACGCAGGCGTGGAAGCTCCCGCAGTGATGCCGACGCGCTGCACATGCAAAAAGCATTCGCCGTTTAATTCGGCGGCGGTTTCCACCGCGATTGCTTTTGTATGCTTTTGCGCAACCGACAACAGCTTTTGTGTATTGGAGGAATGTCGCCCGCCGATGACCACCATAAGGTCGCATCCGCGCGCAAGCTCCTCCGCTTCCTGCTGCCTCGCCCATGTTGCATTACATATTGTATCAAAAATGACAGCGTTTGTATACACTTTTTTTATAAAGTTTGAACATTCTAACCATTTTGTAACCTCAAAAGTGGTTTGTGCCACTAAAAATAGCGGTTTTTGCACATCATCTGTGGCAGAATATTCCATAATTTGGCTTAAGTTGTCAAACACAAATACCTTGTCGCCTGCATGTCCCACAATGCCCTGCACCTCGGGATGCGTTTTATCGCCCGCCACAAAGAGGGTTTTGCCCTCTTGTTTTGCCCGCTTTGCAATTTGATGGATTTTGGCAACAAACGGGCAGGTGGCATCATGCACCGTCACATTGGCCGCGGCCAGCGCATCGTATACGCTTTGCCCCACGCCGTGGCTGCGAATAATTACCTCGCACCCCGCAGGGATTTGCGCCAAGCTGTCTGCAATTTGCGCGCCCCGCGCATGCAAATCTGCCACACATTGCGGGTTATGAATCAGCGGGCCCAGCGTGCACACACGATGCCCCTCATCTAAAAGCTGATAGGTCAGCTTTACCGCACGGTCCACCCCGAAGCAAAAGCCCGCCGTTTTCGCCTTGATAATCTCCACTTTTACAATCCGTCCTTTATCTATACTGCGCCGCACGCGCATTGGCCTTTTGCATCACGCAACCACAATTTCGGCCGCCGTAAAGCTGCGGTCTAAATACGTATACCATATGCGCAGGCCGTTATCGGTAGTCAATAGCGCTGCCGGCTGGCCGTTTACTGTGGCGCCTTGCAGCGAAGCATCGTATAATACGCCCCAATGCAGCGTTTTAGATGACCCCAGCGCAGAAAACGATGACGATATATGCGCCTCGCGCTCGGCGCTTTCGGCGGGCAATGTGCCCGAAATGCCGTCAACGCGATAGCCAAGTATGCCCTTTCGGGTAACGGCCGCCGCAATATTGCCCGTGGCGGTACGATAAACGCACACTTCCTTGCCGCCGCCAATATCGCCGCTTGCCAGCGTGTCGGCATAAGCAAACGCAGCGCCCGCATAGCCGCGATTAATCGCACGCGCAACGGTGCCATTATAGCTTAGCAAAAGCAAAAACGCAGGAACGGCAAGCACAATCAGCGCCGCGCTTACAAGCGCGATGCGCAATTTTTCTTTTTTGGTGCGCAGGCGAATCACCTTTCCCAAATCAAACACTTCTTTCCGTAAAAATCGCAAGAGAGGCGGCAGATGCCGCCCCTCGTCATTGCCATATTCTTAGTATATACGAAAAATGTGTACAAATCTAGTATTGCCAAGCGCTAAAAAAGTTGATGCCATTTTTACGCTGGAAATCGCGCGTATTTCACACTAATCTACAAATGCATCGTGAATTGCGTTCACGGCCTTAACGGCATCTGCTTTGTTTATCAGCACCGAAATTTTAATTTCGCTTGTGGAAATCATGCGGATATTGATATTGCTTTCATACAGCGCCTCAAACATTTTGGATGCAACGCCCGAATAGCTTTGCATGCCCGCGCCCACAATGCTAACCTTTGCCACATCCTCATCAATCACAATGCTTTCGCCGCCAAAACGGCTTTGATTTTCCAATAAAATTCGGCGCGCCACTTCGGCGTCTGCCTGCGGCACCGTGAAAATCAAATCCTTATTGTTGCCGCGGCCCGAGGACTGCAAAATAATGTCCACATTGATTTTTTTCTGTGCCAAAAGGCTAAACACCTTGAACGACATGCCCGGCACGTCCGGCACCTCTAAGATGGTAATAACCGCCACATTCACGTCTTTCGCGACGCCCTTAATCAACATACCTTCCACGTCAACAATCTCCTTTACTATTGTACCCTTCGCGCCCGAAAGCGACGAAAGCACTTCCAAATTTACGCCGTATTTTTTCGCCAGCTCCACGCTGCGGTTATTCAGCACCTGCGCGCCCAAGCTTGCAAGCTCCAGCATTTCATCAAACGTAATCATATCCAGCTTTTTGGCATGCGGCACAAGGCGCGGGTCTGCGGTGTATACGCCGTCCACGTCGGTGTAAATCTGGCACAAATCGGCCCGCAGGGATGCCGCAATGGCAACGGCGCTTGTGTCGGAGCCGCCACGCCCCAGCGTGGTGATGTCATCATAGCGGTTCAGGCCTTGAAACCCAGCCACCACCACTACGCGGTTTTTTGCAAGCTCGCTTTCAATGCGCTCGGTGTCCATTTTTTTGATGCGCGCGCGTGTGTGCGTGCGGTCGGTATGAAAGCCCGCCTGCCAGCCCGTAAGGCTTACTGCGTCGCAGCCAATTTCGCACAAGGTCATCGCTAAAAGCGCAATGCTAATTTGCTCGCCCGTAGACAGCAGCATATCCATTTCGCGCTGCGAGGGCGTGTGTGTGATTTCTGCCGCCTTTTCAATTAAATCGTCTGTTGTGTCGCCCTGCGCGGATACCACCACCACTACATTGTTGCCCTCGTTACGCGCGGCCGATACAATGCGCGCCACATTGAATAAATGCTCTTTGTCCTTCACGGACGAGCCGCCAAATTTTTGCACGATCAGT
>JAGPHI010000173.1 GCA_018055565.1 Oscillospiraceae bacterium
AATTATTTTCAGCTATCAACCGATTGCTTTTTAATGCACGCATTTTTTGAAAACCGTGCTTAATGAATTGCAGCAAGGCGTTTACCGCGCATTTGCGAAATGCACGCAGCAGTATGCAGCGAGCACGCCGTGCGTATGCCGTGAGCAATCGGCGCGGCGCATTTTTGACAAAGTTGAAGATCAAAATGCAGGGTAACACCGCATCGTTGCCTGTTTATGAAAGTGGTTTTGGTGTCAAACGCAAAAAAGCGCCCCTTATCCAATGGCAAAAACCATAAAGATTCGGGGCGCTCGGTGTCCTATACATGCCCAGCACGATAAAACGCGGGCGCACTATAGGCACTTAACACTTGTTATTTTTTGCAATATTCTGGCAGGCGGCGCAGGGATATGCATGCACCGCCCGTTATTGTAACGGCTGGCCTTTTACGGCGTAACGCGATACACATTTGCTTCATATGGGCGCAGGGTTTCGTGCGGCGTGCCATAGTTCGACAGTACCAGCACCTGCTTTGCCTCTATGGGCACAGGCCGTGCTGCTGTGTGCGCGCTCAAATTGCACTCGATATAAAATTTTGCGCCCTCTAGGGTGCGGAAATAGCAAAACAGATTGCGCCGCTTGGCAAAACAGGGGGCAAAATCGCCATAAATGAGCGCAGGGCTTGCCTTTCGCAGCGCAATGGCCGCTTTATAGAACGACAGCGGAGAATCCGCGTCGTTTTCCTCGGCAGAAACGCTGATGCTGGCCTGTGTGCCACCCATGCGCAGCCAGGGCGTGGCATTTGTAAAATCGGCATGGCGGCTGCCATCCCACGGAATAGGCGAGCGCGCATGATCGCGCGTGCCTGCCAGTACCGTGGCAAAGGCTTCTTGCGGCGTTTGCGTTTTGCAAAGCTCGTCATACAGATTGCGGCTTTCCACGTCATTGATTTCGCCGATATCCTGAAAATCAATGTTCACCATGCCCAGCTCCTGCCCTTGATACAGAAAGGGCGTGCCCTTTAAGGTCATCAAAAGTGTGCACAGCAGCTTTGCCAGCGGCACGCGCACAGCGGGATTGGCATTCACCTTGCTTACCATGCGCGGATTATCGTGGTTTTCCAGCACCAAAGACATCCAGCAGCCATTGCCGTACTGCTGCTGCCAATCGAGATAGTATTGCTTGAGCGCGTTTAAATCATAGGCATAATCATCAAAGCGTTTTTTGCCCGGATTTTCAAAATGGTCAAAATTAAACACCATATCCAGCTCTTGCCGTTCTTCGCCCGTGAGCAGCTTGCACATTTCCATGCCAACACCCGGCGTTTCCCCCACGGTGAATACATCGCGGCCTTGCATCGTTTGCTCGCGCATTTCGCGCAGATATTCATGCAGGCGCGGGCCGTAAAAATAGTGTTCGATGCCGCAAAGCCCCGTGGCCTTGCCCAAAAGCGTGTTGCCGTCTGCGTAGCCGTCTTTGGAGATTAAATTGATTACATCCATGCGAAAGCCGTCGATGCCTTTATCAAACCAAAACCGCATCAAATCGTGCACTTCGCGGCGCACAGCAGGGTTTTCCCAGTTTAAATCCATCTGTTTTTTGGAAAACAGATGCAGCCCCCATTCGCCGCGCTCGGGATACCAGTTCCACGCGCTGGTTGAAAAAAAGCTAACCCAGTTATTCGGCGGCATATCGGGCACGCCCTTTTTAAAAATGTAATAGTCGTGCTCGGGCGCGTTTTCGTCGCGCATCGCCTCTTGAAACCACGGATGCTCGTCAGACGTGTGATTAACCACCAAATCCATAATCAGCTTCATGCCGTTTTCGTGCACGGCGCAAAGCAGCGCATCAAAATCGGCCATTGTGCCAAATGCGGGCATAATGGCGCGATAATCGCGGATATCATAGCCGTTATCATCGTTGGGGGAATCGTAAATGGGCGAAAGCCAAAGCACGTCTACGCCAAGCGCCTTTAAATAGGGCAAGCGGCGCAAAATACCGGGCAAATCGCCCACGCCGTCGCCGTCGGTATCTTGAAACGAGCGCGGATAAATTTGATACACCACCGCTTCTTTCCACCATTTGCGCGTGATTTCGCCCTGCTTTTCGGCGGGCAAATCGCGCTCGCTGTTTGCAAGGCGCAAGATGGTGCCCACAAGCTCCTTGCCGCCCAGCTTTGCCAGCGCCGACAGGGGCAGTTTATCGGCAAGCAGATTATCCAGCATCACGGCGGGGATGCCCGCCTGCGCTTTCAGCGTTGCAATAATGTCGTGCCCGACGGGTGTTTCGCGCAATTGCTTGAGTGTGCTTTGTTCGGTAAGCATAAAATCCATTCCTTTCATTGTGCGCAAAGCGCGCAAATTAGCCTTTATAAAATGGTGTTTTGCGCATAGGCGGCCGTTTTGTGCAAAGCAGGGCGCTTTGCGCAAAAGCTGCTAGGGCATCGCGTAATTTTCACGCTATGCACTTTGCATCATACCACGCCTTACAGCATAAAACCGCAAGGCCACCTGCAAAAGCAGCCTTACGGTTTTGTGTGTTATCTGTTAAATTGCATCACGAGCTGCGTGCCCCAATCCTCGCCTTTTGCAAGCGTGATGGTATGTGGCTTGTCGGCCCAATTGCCTGTGGCATCGCTGCGATCTGGCACGCCGTGCCACGGCTCGATGCACACAAATTCCAGCGGCCCCGCCTGCGACCAAATCAGCACAAACGGGAAGCCCGCCACGTCCACCGTGATGCTGCGCCCCGTGCCTTTTTCTTGTAAAGTCATGGTTTTTGCCGTTAGGTTTTTAAAGCAAAGGCTGTCGTTTGCAAACAGCGTGTCTGTCAGCGGGATTACGCTTTCGTTTGTAAAATACGTATATTCCTTGCCCGACACAAGGCCGCCATCGCCCGTATCCACCACAACAGGGGTTTGCGGTGTATCAAAACGCAGCTCATAATCCTCGGTTTGATGCTCGCAGTCAAACGGGCACATAAAGCCCGGATGAAAGCCCAGCGCAAAAGGCATATCCCAATCGCCCTCGTTTTCCACGCGCACATCATGGCGCACAGCCGTGCCTTGCAGCGTATAGGTGGTAACAAGGCGAAACACAAATGGATATTTTTCCATGGTTACGGCGTTTGCCGCAAGCGTCAGGGTAATGCTGGTATCGGTTTGCTCTGTAACCGTATGCTCCAAATCACGCGCAAAGCCATGCCCCGCGCCCTCGTACTCGGTGCCGTTATATGTAAATTTACCGTTTTTCAGCCGCCCGCACCACGGAAACAAAATCGGCGCATGCCGATTCCATCCGCCCTCGCGCGCATCCCATAAAAGCTCCTCGCCCGTCTCTTTTTTCTGCACGCTGACAAGCTCTGCACCTAAGGTGTTTACCGTAAGTGCCAAAATATTATTTTCAAGGATAATCTCCATAATGTCCTCCTGTTTGATGTACTTTCTTTCAGTATATCCATTATAGTACAAATCGAATCAAATTGAAAGAGAAAACCGCAGTATCATATTGATAAAAAAGCGAATAAGGTGAGGCAGAGACAGAATTTTAAAAGCGCTGCAAAACTCTTTGCAGCACTGTTACTAAGGAGGCTTTGCCATGTCAAACTGCAATTGTCCCTGCCCATGCCCGCCCTGCCCGCCAACGCCGCCAGAGGAAATCGGCTATATACGCTGCCGCAGCCATACCGGCTCTAACAGCCTGCCCGTGCCCAATGTTGAGGTAAACGTGTTTCGCTCTGATATTGTGCGCAGTGCGGATAACGCCAGCTTTACCACAGGCCCTGAAGCCCTTTCGGATTTAATCCCTGTAAAATGCCCATCGCGCGCCTATTCGCTTGACCCAGACAACACCACCGTGCTGCCTTACAGCGTATATGAGCTTGTGGCCAA
>JAGPHI010000174.1 GCA_018055565.1 Oscillospiraceae bacterium
GTAATGGCATATTCCTTCGTGGCCGTGGCAAAAGGCGGTGTTAGCGGCAATTCCTGCATGGTGTCCGTGCGAAACACCTGCAAGCCTTTTAGCCCGCTTTTGGTGTCCTTTGCGCTGCGCACGATATTAAATGTATAGGTATTGGTGCTGCCGTCCTCGGCTGTAACCGTTGCCGTAACGGTTTTGGGCAATTCCGGCGTAAGGGGAATGGGCACAGTTTCTTTGCCGCTGGTAATGTCTTTGGGGCCGTCGCCGTAATCAATCACCACATCCTGCTGTGCCCTTGTGCCCACGGGAATGCGCGGGCGCATTTGCACTTCGGCGGCCTTATACGGCACCGTGATGTCCCACACGTTTTTGTCGGGGTCAAACGCATAGGTAAGCAAACCCGATGGATACACCGAGTTTATCACTTTTTGTTCGTCTGCATCGGCACCTTTCAAAAAAATGCCCATATCCGCCAAACGCGCATCGGTAGACGGGCGCGAATCCACCACATCAATGCGCTGATTCACCGTATTACGCGCCATTAAATCGCCTTTTGCGTTATAAAACTCCACAATAAAGTTTACCGGCCCGCCTTTCGTGGCAGTAACCTCTACCGGCACACCCATGCCTTTATTAGGGATATCGGTGCCAAGCGTATACGGCACCACATTATTATCCAGCATCACCTGCACTTCGCCGCCTTGCGACTGGGTACGGATAACGGCTTTTTCCGCGCGGCCCGTGCCGTTGCCAAAGGAAATCAGCCCCGTAAAGCGAAACGGCCCCGCGGGCACCTTATTATAAAACAGCACATCCGCATCGCCTTGATACACGTCCATGCGCGTGGGAATTTTTGTGATATCGGTCACAATGGGCGCGCCGCCCGGATTGCCCGTTGTGGATTTCAGCGGCAAAAGATTTGCCAGCGAGCCCGAACCATAGATCACCACAGGGATATCCATAGTGGGGCTATCCACCCCGCCGTATTTTGCCGTTACGGTAAAATGCCCTTTAATATCGCTGCCGTCACTGGGACGCTCCACAATTTCGACACCAATTTTGCCAAGACCTGGCTTTAGCCGAATCACGCTGGTAATGCCGGGCGGTGTAGGGTCTGGCACCCATGCCCACGCAAGCTCCACGTCCACATTGTCGCGATGGATGCGCGAAAGCAGCTCAAAATTGGCGGTGATGCTTTCCAGCGTATCGCCATCGGCAAATTTCATATACGGCACGCCTGTGCCTGTAATTTCCGGCGAAGTGGGATTGCTTTTCACGCTTTCCACTGTTTCTTGCAAGGCCTGCGGCACCGTGATAACCGTTGCAATCAGCGAATTGATGGTTTCGCGGCGGAAATTGATGGTAAATTCTGTGCCGCTTTGGATTTTTGCGCCGCCTTCAAAGGCGACGTCCATTTGCAGCACAGTAGGGTCAGTAGCGCCGGGGCCTGGCTGTATGGTGAATACGCTGCTGCCGTTCTTTAATGCCGTTGCGCTTACGATGCCGCCTTGATATTGGCGCAAGCCGCCCGTGGCCGCGCTTACTTTGTCGTAAGACACCATGCCGTCGTCGCCTTCGTTGCCGTTTGCTTGAAACGTGATGGAGCTATCCTCCGTAATGGATATGCCGCCCTTTACCGTAATGTCCAGCACGTAATGATTACGAATTTCTTCCGTGCTTGGGGGCACAGCCGCTTTGTAATAATCGCCCGTACCACTGCCCTTTGACAAATTGGCCGTGTAAATGGCGTTGATGGTATATTCCTTTGCGCTCGCGCCCGCGCTGCCTGCCTTTGCTTTCAGCGTGTAATACACAGGGTTTGTAGCCTGTGTAATGTTAAAATTATGCGAAGCATCGCCCTCTACGCCCGATTCCTTCACGGCAAAGGGCGTAACGGTAGAGATTTTATAACCATCGGGCAGCTTTGTGCGGATGCTGATATCGCTGCCTTCCACAATGCGCTGGTTGATGCTTTCTTTTTGAATGGCCTTATCGTCGTAAAAGCGAATATTATACTCCGCTGCCGGTGCCGCAAGCACCACAAGGCCCGGCGTATAAACGGACATTGCGCCTAATACGCACGCCATTACACCCGAAAGTATTCTGTGTTTGGTTTTTATAGTATTCATATAGCCATTCCTTTCCGGGAATTGAACAAATTTGGCAATTTATCTTGTGAACAGGCGGGCATATCGCAAAGCCTATATGCCACCTAACTTACTTTTCGTCAAATGCATCTTAATCTTAACATAAAAGTGCAAATTTCACAAACGCATTGCTGCGTTTTTCGCTTGTTTTTGCCTTTTCTTTTTTTGCGGCATACCGCGCGCGCATCTTGCATTGGCACTGCGGCGGTGCTACAATGTATGTAAATGTTTCACAAAATGCACGCGCTGAAAAATTTCTGATTTTTTTCAAAATTTTACTTGCAATCCACTCGCAAAAACGGTATTCTTGTAAGGTGTTTTTTGCAAACACACTGTGTTTCGCCAAAGGCGAGCAGCACAAGCGAGCCAGTCGCCGACTGGTTCGACAAAAAATTATTGGCTTTGAAAGGGGCGTTCATTTGTGAAGCAGGGATTTGATAATTCTATCTACATTCAAAAGCAGAAGGAGCATATTCTGGAGCGCATCAAGCAATTTCGCGGCAAGCTGTATTTGGAATTTGGCGGCAAACTTTTCGACGATTATCACGCCGCACGCGTTTTGCCCGGCTTTGACGTAAACGGCAAAATACGCCTTTTATATGAGCTGCGCGAAGAAACCGAAATTATCTTTTGTGTTTCGGCGGGCGATATCGAAAAAACAAAGGTACGTGCCGACCTCGGCATCAGCTACGACATGGAGGTGCTGCGCTTAATTGACGACATCACCCACATGGGCATTGCCGTAAACAGCGTGGTAATTACGCAGTACACTGGGCAAGCCGCCGCCGATGCCTTTGCCGCAAAGCTAACGATGCGCGGCGTGAAAAACTATATACACCGCCCGATCAAGGGCTATCCCACCAATATCGAGCATATCTGTTCGGACGAGGGCTATGGCTCCAACACCTACATTGAAACCACAAAGCCCCTTGTAGTGGTTACCGCGCCGGGCCCTGGCTCGGGCAAGCTGGCCACCTGCCTTTCGCAAATTTATCACGAAACACGGCACGGCAGCCTTGCGGGCTATGCCAAGTTTGAAACCTTTCCCGTATGGAATTTGCCGCTGAAGCATCCCGTAAACCTTGCCTATGAAGCCGCCACGGCAGATTTGGCCGATGTGAATATGATTGACCCGTTCCATTTAGAGGCCTATGGCAAAACCACGGTGAATTACAATCGCGATGTAGAGGCCTTTCCGATTGTGCACACAATGCTTTCGCGCATTACAGGGCGCGATGATGTATATCGCTCGCCCACCGATATGGGTGTAAACATGGCGGGCTATGCCATTTGCGATGACGAAGTATGCCGCGAGGCCGCAAGCCAAGAGATTATCCGCCGCTATTATAAAGCCCTGTGCGACCATAAGCAGGGCAAGGGCACAGCGGGGGCGCTGGATAAAATTGCTGTTATTTTGCAGCAGCTGAATCTGCGGCCGGAGCAGCGGCCAGTGGTAAATCCCGCGCTGGAAAAAAGCGAAGCGTCGGGCGTGGCCGCCACAGCCATGATGCTGCCGGACGGGCGCATCGTAACGGGCAAAGCCTCCAATTTGATGAGTGCTTCGTCCTCGTGCGTGCTCAATGCCATCAAAATGCTTGCGGGCATTACCGACGGCCTCACCTTAATTAGCCCCATTATTTTAGAGCCGATTTTAAAATTAAAAATTGATATCCTGGGCAGCCGTTCCAGTGTGCTAAAGGTAGACGA
>JAGPHI010000176.1 GCA_018055565.1 Oscillospiraceae bacterium
CACCCAGATGAGCGTGCACACCGCTGCGGGCGTGCAGGCATTGGCACAGATGGGCTTTACGCGTGTGATTCTCGCGCGGGAATTATCGCTTGCCGAAATACAGTATATCACCGAAAATAGCAGCATCGAAGTGGAGGTGTTTGTGCACGGGGCCTTGTGCATGAGCATTTCCGGCCAATGCTATTTAAGCGCGTTTTTTGGCGGACGCAGCGGAAACAGGGGCAGCTGCGCAGGGCCTTGCCGCCTGCCGATGGCCGCTAGCACCGAGGCACCCGCCAATAGCCATTCGGGCTTTAAAGAGGCGGCAATGGCAGATTTTGCTTCGCCTGCTGACAGCAGCTTTCACCTCAGCTTAAAAGACATGAGCCATATCCCCTATCTGCCGCAGCTTGCAAGCGCGGGTGTTGCCTGCGTGAAAATTGAGGGGCGCTTGCGCACGCCTGAATATTGCGCCGCTGCCGTGCAAGCCTGCAAGCTGGCGCTTTTGGGCGAGGAATACAACGCGCAGCTTTTACAAGATGTATTTTCCCGTTCAGGTTTTACAGATAGTTATATTGCAAATCAGCGCGACGGCAGCATGTTTGGCGTGTACACAGAGGGCGACAGCGCCGCCGCGAAAGCTGCGCTGCCAAAGCTGCGCGAGCTATATCGCCGCGAGGCACCGCGCGTGCCCGTAACACTGACGTTTACCATCAGCGCCGACGGCGCAAAGCTGGCGGCCGAAACATTGCCAAACGGCGTTATCGGCAGCATTTGCAAGGCAGTTTGTTACAGTGAAGCCGCTGTGCAGCCCGCTGAAAAAGACCCTGCCGAGGCGTATCGCCGCGCACTTTCCAAAACCGGCGGCACGCCGTTTTACCCCGCCGACATCCGCGTGGACGCAAATGGCCTTTGGTTTTTGCCCGCCGCCGAAGTGAACGAGCTGCGCCGCCGCGTGCTAGAGGATTTGCTGTTAAAATGCAGCGCCGCAGCACCCCTTGCGCTTACGCCTTTCGTGCCGCCGCACTACACCATGCGCGAAAAAGCTATGCCGCGCCTTGCCGCAAGGTTTGAGCATGCCGAGCAGCTTTTTGCCAACACCGATATGTTGGAACGGCTTTTTTTACCCATTTCGGAATATGCCAAAATCCCCGAAGATTTGCGCAGCAAATGCTTTTTAGAGCTGCCGCGCGCGATGTTTGACAAAACGGAAGATGCCACTGCCGCATTGCTGCGCACCACCGAACATATGGGCTTTGCCGGTTATATTGCCGAAAACATTGCCCATATCACACTGGCAAAGGGGCAAACCCTTTTGGGCGGCTTTGGGCTAAACATTACAAACCCGCTTGCCGCTGAAAGCTATCTTGCTGCGGGGCTTTCGGCCGTAACGGTAAGCCCTGAGCTGACGGTGCAGGGCATGGCGCTTTTTCCAAACAGCTGCGAAACAATGGCGCTTGCCTATGGGCACTTGCCGCTGATGCTTACGCGCGCTTGCCCATTACAAAATGTGCGTGGCTGCGAGGGCTGCGACAAAAAGGGTGTGCTGCTGGACCGTAAGCGTATGCGTTTGCCCCTGCGCTGCCGCGGCGGTGTGCGCGCCATTTACAATCCGGTGCCACTATATATGGGCGATAAAATCCGCGAGCTTTGCGCCGATTGGGCGGTGCTGTATTTCAGCATTGAAACAAAGCGCGAGGCCGAGCTGGTGCTGCGCCAATTTTTGCAAGGCGAGCCATTTGACGGCGCGTTCACGCGCGGGCTGTATTTTAAAGGCACCAATTAGCCCTGCACGGCCAATTTGTGCGGGCAGTGCTGCGATTTTGCGGCCAATACAGCGGGCACAGCGCCCTTTGGAAAGGAAACGGATACCATGATGGACATTGCATATAAAATCATGCGCGAGGGCGCAAAAGCGCCGTTTTATGCCACCGCAGGCGCGGCGGCAGCCGATTTGTGCGCCATATGCGCCGAGGAAGGCGTTACCATCGCGCCCGGCGAACACAAGATTGTGCCCACAGGCATTGCCATTGAGCTGCCCTGTGCCGAAGCCGTTGCCCTGCTGTTTGCACGCAGCGGCCTTTCAATCAAGCACGGCATTGCTTTATCCAACGGTGTTGGCGTAATTGATTCCGATTATCGCGGCGAAATTTGCGTTAGCCTTGTAAACACAAGCGCCGTGCCGTACACCATCGCAAATGGCGAGCGCATCGCGCAGCTGGCCATCATGCCTGTATTTTCCGCGCAATTTATCCGCGCTGATGCGCTGTCTACCACGGCGCGCGGGCACGGCGGCCTGGGCTCTACTGGCAAATAGGGGCGGATGAAAAATGCGTTTTCTATCCCTCCATATCCGCCCGCCGCATCCCCGTTCTGCCTCTTACTTCTAACCTCTGACCTCTATAATGGAAAGGATTTTGCATATGAAACTCAAACGAAATTTTCTTTTGGCCTTTTTTCTTTTGGCGGGCATCCTTTTGGGCGCCATGCTGGCGGCATTCTGCGCCCAAGTGCCGTTTTTGAGTTGGCTTGCCTATTCCAGCTCTATCGGCTTTTCGCCCGAAGCGCCGTTTGTGCTGGATTTATCGGTGCTGAAAATCAGCTTCGGCTTTTCCATGAGCATCAGCGTTGCGCAGATTATTACCATTGCACTTTCCATCTTGTTTTATAATAAAACCAATATTAAATAGTGCCTACCGCGCACTATCTTAGCCAAAGGAATGACCACCCATGCTGATTTTAGCTTCCGCATCCCCGCGCCGCCGCGAGCTGCTGGCGCTTATCACCCCCGATTTCACCGTCTGTGTCAGCGACACGGACGAAGCCGCCATCTATGCCGACAACCCTGCTGCCCTTGCCGAAAGCACGGCTTTTGCCAAATGTGCTGCCGTTGCGGCGCTGCACACACAAGACACGATAATCGGCTGCGACACGGTGGTGGATGTGGACGGTGTGGTGTTTGGTAAGCCAAAGGATGCCCAAGACGCGCGCCGTATGCTGCGCGTTTTGCAAGGGCGTGCACATTGCGTGCACACAGGGGTTGCCATTTATCACAAAGGCGCTTACCGCCGCTTTACCGTTAGCTCTCAGGTGCATTTTATGCCGATACCCGATGCCGCGCTTACGCCCTATCTTGCCACCGCCGAGCCATATGACAAGGCAGGCGCTTACGGCATTCAAGGCTGGGCGGCAAAATATACACAAAGTATAAATGGCTGTTATTTCAACATAATGGGCTTTCCTGTTTCACGTATTTACGCAGAATTACAGGATGTGCTATGCACAAATTGCTAAAATAGCGTAAAACCCGCCTGCTAAAAACACCCGTAAACGCAAACCCGCCACACAGTGCCAATTGGCAGTGTGTGGCGGGTTTATTACATTTAGAAACAATCTGCTGCGTATTTTTCGCTTTATTCGGTGGTGCCCCAACATTTCGCATAAAGTCTATTCACTGCCCACGCCCCGCAGCACATGTCACGGCCCACGCCCCACCATGCAGCAACCCATGCCGCAGCCCATGCTGCAAGCCCCGCGTCCCGCACATGCTGCAAGCCCCATAGAAAGCGATAGCCCCGCTGAAAAGGCAAATGCCTTTTCAGCGGGGCTATCGTAATAAATTATGCTTACAAGCTTACGCTTTGGCGGCTAAATCCGCAAGCGCGTCCTTGCGAGAAAGATTAATGCGGCCCTGCTGGTCAATTTCTGTAACCTTTACAAGCAGCTCATCGCCCACGGCAACCACATCTTCCACCTTTTCTACGCGCTTTGCATCCAGCTTCGAGATATGCACAAGGCCTTCTTTGCCCGGTGCAATTTCCACAAACGCGCCAAAGGTCATCAAGCGTGTTACCT
>JAGPHI010000175.1 GCA_018055565.1 Oscillospiraceae bacterium
GAGATTTTAACCGGCGACATGCCCACGCCTGTAAAATACAAAAGCAAAGCCTTTAAAAACGCATATAAAACGCTGGAGGCTGAAGCATGCGACACGCTTGCGGCAACGGCCCCGCCGCAAATTGCCCCAACATTGGGCACATATTTAACAGGTGACGCGTTGACATCTTATGAAAAAACACTTTTAAAAGCAGCCGACCGCCTTTCCGCCGTGATCAAATGCATCGAGGAAGAAAACGGTGGCAACCGCGAATTTACGCGCGCACGCGCGCAGCAAACAGCGGCTTTGCAGGAGATGCAATGCGAAGAGGCAAGCTATTTTCTTTTGCATATGCTGCCTTGCTATGAGTATAATTTGGACGAATTAACGCAAGATGTGTTTTAACGATAAGCTTTAAATATCCTACACCGTAGCGCGTTTTGGCATTATGCATGCACACCGCGCGCAATTTGACACTGTGCGCTATGCAGTCATGCCGCGGGCAATTTGACGCTGTGCGCTATGCATTCATGCTGCGCGCAAGATGGATAACTGTGTCCAAATCCATATATTCCGTCATGGCGCAACATTCGCGCCGCAAAGCGGCCGCACCATTTAGCCCGTGCATATACCATGCGGCGTGGCTGCGCGCTTCTTGCATGGCCACGCGCTCGCCCTTTTCATCGCACATCGCACGGATATGGCGGCGCAGCACGGTAAAGCGCTCCTCTAAAGAGGGCGGCGGTGGAACGGTTTGCCCGCGCATTGCGGCTGCCACCTCGCGGAAAAGCCAGGGGTTGCCCATGGCGGCGCGCCCTATCATCAGGCCATCGGCGCCCGTTTCGTTAAGCGCTGTCAGCGCCGTTTCAGCACTGATAATATCGCCGTTTACCAGCACGGGCACGCCCACGCTGTCTTTAATCGCTTTTACTGCGTCAAGATGCACGCCGGGCGTGTACATTTCGGCGCGTGTGCGCGCATGCACCGCAATGGCAGAAACGCCTGCTTTTTCACACAGCATGGCCACTTCGCGGCCTGTAAGTATGGTTTCATCCCAGCCGATGCGCAGCTTTACCGTAACGGGCACTGCCCCCGCGGCGCTGACAGCGGCAGCGGCAATCTCGCCTGCAAGCGCAGGGGTTTTCAAAAGCGCACTGCCCGCACCGCTGCCCGTGATTTTTGGCGCGGGACAGCCCATATTAATATCGATAAAATCAAACGCATATTGCCCCGCACAAATGATTTCCACGGCCTTATGCATCACCTCTGGCTCATGGCCGAACAGCTGCACGCCATATATGGCCCCGCCCCCGCCGCCGCGCAAAAGGCACGCACTTTTGCGGTCCTGCATGGTTAGCGCTTTCGCGCTAACCATTTCGCTAACGGTAAACGCCGCGCCATATTCTGCCGAAAGGCTGCGCATGGCCGCGTCGGTTGCGCCTGCCATCGGCGCTAAGGCCGCCCCGATGGGTATTTGTAGTGTACCAAAATTCATAAGCATATCCTAACCTGTGCAAAATAACAACTATAATAGTATACCATATCTTTGCCTGATATGGTATACTGAAAAGCAGAATTCTCACATTTAACGGCGAAAGGACGGCAACAATTTTGAAATTACTTGTATTGGACGGCAACAGCATTGTAAACCGCGCGTTTTACGGCATTAAGCTGCTCACCACAAAGGATGGGCAGTTTACCAACGCGATATACGGCTTTTTGAATATACTGCTAAAGCTGGAGCAAGATGAGGCACCCGACGAAACGGCGATTGCGTTTGACTTGAAAGAGCCCACCTTTCGCCATAAAATGTACGACGGATACAAAGCACAGCGCAAGGGCATGCCCGAGGAATTGGCGGCACAAATGCCTGTTTTAAAAACGCTTTTGCAAAGCCTCGGCTATCAGATGGTAAGCCTTGCGGGCTATGAAGCTGATGATATTTTGGGCACGCTTGCATCTGTGTGCAAACAGCGCGGCGATGAATGCGTATTGGCAACGGGCGACCGCGACAGCCTGCAACTTGTGGGCGAAAATGTGCGCGTTTTACTGGCCAGCACGCAAATGGGCCGCAGTGTCACCGTGAACATGGACGAAGCCGCTGTAGTGGAAAAATATGGTGTTGCACCAAAGCAATTAATCGACGTAAAAAGCCTGATGGGCGATGCGTCCGACAATATCCCCGGTGTTGCGGGCGTGGGCGAAAAAACAGCGCTTAGCCTGATTTCGGAATTTGAAAGCCTAGACGGTGTGTATGCCCATATCGAAAGCAGCCATATCAAAAACGGCGTGCGCCAAAAGCTGCTGGCCGATAAAGATATGGCCTATTTAAGCCGCAAATTGGCCGAAATTAATTGCGCTGTGCCCGTGCCAAGTGATGTGGGCACTTATCAAAAGGCTGCGCCCGATGCCCAAAACGCCTCGGCGCTTTTGGCATCGCTGGAGCTAACCAGCATTGCCAATCGCCTTTCGCTTACCGCGGCCGCCGTGCAAACAAGCTTTGACACATCTTCCCTACCCGCAGCCACAGCCGCCGCGCTGCCCAAGCTGAAAGGCAAGGTGTATCTTGCCTTTTCGGGCGGCAAATGCGTGTGCGTGCAGGGCGAAAACGTATACACCACAGAAAACGACAGCCTTGCGGCGCTGCTTTGCGACAAGGATGCCGAAAAGCTGGTGTTTGACGCAAAGGCGTTTTATCATTTGGCACTGTGTGCCGGATGCGAAGCGGCTAATATCACGTTTGACGCAAAGCTGGCCGCCTATCTTGTAAACCCTGCTGCCAGCGAATACACCGTTTTACAGCTTGCGGCAGAATATGGCATAAACCCCGCTTTCAGCAGCGATTATCCCGAAGCAGCTGTGCTAGAGGGGCTTTATACCGCGCTGCTTGCCCGCTGCGAAGACGACGGCATGTTGCAGCTTTTGAATGAAATAGAGCTGCCGCTTAGCCGCGTGCTGGCCGATATGGAGCATACGGGCGTGGCGGCAGACAAGGCCGGCATACAGGAATTTGGCGCAGTGCTGCGCGAGGAGATTGATAAGCAGCTGGCCGCCATTTACGCCGAGGTAGGCTATGAATTTAACGTAAACAGCCCAAAACAGCTGGGCAAAGCCCTGTTTGAAGATATGGGCCTGCCCTCGGGCAAAAAGAATAAAAGCGGCTTTTCCACCAATGCGGAAACGCTGGAAAATCTGCGCGCGTATTCGCCTGTTATCGACACAATACTGTTATATCGCACCTACCAAAAGCTGAACAGCACCTACGTGGAGGGGCTTTCAAAGGTAATTGGCGAGGACGGGCGCATCCACTCCACTTTTAACCAAACCGAAACGCGCACAGGCCGCATCTCCAGCGGCGAGCCCAATTTGCAAAACATCCCTGTGCGCACCAAGCTTGGCCGTGAGCTGCGCAAGTTTTTTATTGCGCCAAAAGGGCGCGTGCTGCTGGATGCCGACTACAGCCAGATAGAGCTGCGCATTTTAGCGCATATCGCAAACGACGAAACCATGATTGGCATTTTCGAAGCAGGCGGCGATATCCATCGCAGCACTGCCGCCAAAATTTATCATATTGCTGACGAAGAGGTTACCCCTACTTTGCGCTCCAGCGCAAAGGCCGTAAATTTTGGCATCGTATATGGCATTGGCGCTTTCAGCCTTGCGAAAGACATTAACGTGTCGGTAAAACAGGCCGACCAGTTTATTAAAAATTATCTCGACACCTTTAGCGGTGTGAAAAAATATATGGACGAAACCGTGGCTAAGGGCAAAGAGGACGGCTATGTTACCACCATGTACGGCCGCCGCCGCACGCTGCCGGAATTGTCTTCGTCTAATTTTAATATTCGCGCACTG
>JAGPHI010000177.1 GCA_018055565.1 Oscillospiraceae bacterium
AATCCACACCCTCCACGCAAACGCCATCCTCGCCAAACGACGAAAGATATACCTGCATGCAAGACATTGCGCGGTGCAAAATAGACGAAAGGCGCGCGCCATCTTGTATGCAGTACATGGCGGCGGCGCCCACTGCGCCCGCGCATACTGCCGACCAATTGTTTGTCATGCATTCAAAGCGAAAATAGCGCGCGGCATTGCAAAACGGCGCAAAAATGCGCGCTTCAAGCTGGTCTTCAATTAATTGGCGAATAACGGGGGAAAGCAAATGCGCGCAAAGCTGCAAAATCTCTGCAAGCGCAAAGCCTGTTTCTGCGGCAAAAAGGTCAATTTGTGTGGCATAATCCTGCAAGGGCAAAGGCTCGTTTTCCTCCACCAAAAAATGTGCGGGCAAGCACCAGTACGGCTCGGAGCAAACGGACCAAATGGTATCCTCTAGCGCTTGTACATAGGCGGCATTGCTTGGCTCTTGCCACGCAAGTAGGCTGAACAGCACAAGGCGCTGGCGTTTTGCATAATAGGGCGTTTGATAGCCCACGCGATTACCAGTAATGGCGTGCTGGCGAAACAGCGAATAGCACGTGTCTGGCGCGGGTGCGGCAAGCGCGGCTTCACCTGCAACGCGCAGCGCCGTTAATTGCTCGGCGGCCCAGCCGCGCGGCACATAGCCCTTTGCGTTTTCAGGGAAAAGCGGTAAATGCGCGCAGGATAGCGCCTTATAAATGTTGCATTTTGTCATATCAATCACCTTTCTGTGTGGGGGGGCTTTTGCGGGGCGGGGCTTTACTGTGTGGGGCCTTGCTCGCGGCGCTGGTATTCCGTGGGGGTGCAGCCGGTATGCTTTTTAAACACCTTTGTAAAATAATACGCATTTTCAAAGCTGAGCATATACGAAATTTCATAGATGCGATACTTGCCCTCGCGAATTAGCTCGCAGGCGCGCTGCACTTTGGTTTGGTTGATAAAATCCACCAAATTTTGCCCATAGGCCTTTTTAAACAGCGCGGAAAGATAGCTGGGCGAGATGTTTACATGATCCGCCACATCCTGTAGCATAATGCGTTTATCGGCGTGTTCAACGATATATTGCTGCGCGCTTTGTGCAATATTGCTGCGCGCGCTGGTTAATTGCTCTAAATGCACCAGTGTTTGGCGGCGCAGCTCTGAAAGCCACAGCAGCGCTTCGCGCCGCGTTTGAAAACGGCGAATGGTTTGCAGCATTTCGGCTGAATCCGCAAAAAAGCCCACCTGCGATGCCTCAGACAAAAGAGGCGATAGGCCAGAGGCGGTAACGCTGTACAGCTCCGAGCATGCGGCGATATAGCCCGACCAGCGATGTGCGCCTTCACTTAGCACGCCATGCGCTTTATCAAACAGCTCGGCGCACAGCGCAACATCCTTTGCGCGCAGGGCGCTCACCAGCTTGTTGCAAATATCGCTTACATCCAGCGGCGTAAAGGTAAGCGCGGGCACCTCGCCGCCGTATATTTGCGCGGTGCCTGTGTGCATATAATATTCGCGCATGGCAATTAATTGGCGAAATGCTTCGGGAAAAGCCTCTTCGCCCGAAAAAATGGATGTGGACAAAATAGACAGCTTAAGCTGTGTGATATTGGCGGTGGCGCTGACAAGCTTTGTAAAAAACTGCGAAACGGCCGCGCGCTGCTGCCCGCTTGTAAATTGCCACACATACAGCGTAAGGCTTTGATTATGCAAATCCGGGTCAAACAAAGCGCTATTAAAAAACACATTGCCCGCCAGCTTTTCCACAAGCTCGCGCTCCCAGTCAAACAGGCGCTTGCGCTCGTCTAGGTTTTGCGCGGCGCCGCTGGCTTCGCCGCTTGTAAAATCCATCATAATTTGCACAATAAAATAAGCGGTAAACGCGCCCTCGGCACGCACGGCATCCAGCGCGTCTTTAGAATACGGGCCCTCTCTGCCGGACAAAAGCGTGCGTATTTGCTCGCCCAATACATTTGCGCGGTTTGCCTGCATAAAAGTATCGGCTTTGCGCACGCGTGCCAATTTGCGCTGCTCCTCGCATTTGGCGATTGCCAGCGCAAGCGATTTTTGCAAATGCTCGGCCTCAAGCTGCGTTTTCAGCACATAATCCACGGCGCGCAGGCGCAGCGCTTCTTGCGCCATTGTAAAGTCGCTGTGATTGGTCAGCATAATAAATACGGGCGCATCGGGGCTGTCGGCAAGCGCGCGCAATACCGCAAGGCCCGACAAAACCGGCATGGTAATATCGCACACCACAATGTCCGGATGATGCTGGGCGATAAAATCAAGCGCTTGCTGCCCGTTGCGCGCCGTGCCCATAATTTCGCAGCCCTCTTGGGGCCAATCAATCAAAAATTTGATGCCGGAAAGGATAATAGGCTCATCATCTACCAGTAAAACTTGATACATGCAAATATCAGTCCTTTCTTGGAACTTGCGTGTTCGCCTTTGCCAAAAGCGTGCTGTGTAAAGCGCAAATTTGCGCAAAACTGCGTGCACACGTATTTTGCTTAAGATTAAAGCGGCGGGTGCTCTTGCTTTGCCTGTGCGGCGCTCTCCTCGGCAAGGGGTGCATTTGGCAGCGGGGCGTTTATTTCGTCGCTTGTTTCCTTGCGTATTTTTACCGACACGCGCGTGTATTTGCCCTTTTCGCTTTCAATAGTAAGGCCGCAGGGGTGGCCATATACCATTAATAAACGGTTATGCACATTGGCAACGCCGATGCCACTCATGGAATTGCGCGCTTTGCCGCGCGCGTTTTGCATCAGCGCTTGTATTTCGTCCTCGCGCATGCCCGCGCCGGTGTCCTCTACGGTGATGATGATAAAATCGTCCTCATCGCGCGCGCCAAGCGTGATGGTGCCATACACCCCAGTTGGCTCGATGCCGTGAAAAATGGCGTTTTACACCAGCGGCTGCAAGGTAAGCTTAACAATGCTATACTTGTAAAACTGCTTGTCAATATTGTTCACAAGCTCAAAGGTTTCCATGTACCGAATGGACTGAATGGTCACGTAATCTTGTAAAAGCTTTAATTCTTCCTCAAGGCTAACCTTTTGCGAAAAGCCCTTTGCCATGTTTTTCAGCAAATTGGACAGGCTGCGCGTAATATTGCTGATGCCCTGGTTTTTTTGTATCACGGCCATCCAATGGATGGAATCCAGCGTATTGTATAGAAAATGCGGATTCACCTGCGACTGCAATAAATCCAGCTCGATATTGCGCTTTTGCTCGCTCACTTCTACGGTTTCGTGCAATAGATGATTAAACGAAAGGCACATTTCGTTGATTACCTTGCCCACCTCGCCGATTTCGTCCTGCGTTTTTTCAATATCGGGGTTATAGGAAAAATCGTTCTCCGCCATGCGGCGGATATGCGCCACCAGCTGCTTTAGCGGGCGCGTGATATAATTGGAGCTGATAACAAGGATGCCCAGTGCCACCAAAAGCACGCTGAACATTACCACCAGCACGGTGTAAGACATTTTGCGATTGTCTAGCGTGATGGCAGAGGTGTTAATGCAGTTCAGCACCGAAAAAGCGCTGTTTGCAAGCGGGCGCGACATCATGCGGTATTGGGTTTGCTCTATCGTAAAATGCGCGCCGTTTACCAGCTGCTCGGCCTCGAGCTGCTGCACCACATCTTTATCGGCAAGCTTTGGCGTTGTTAATCGCTCGCCATTTTGCGAGGCAACAAAAATTGTGTTTAGCTTTGCATAGGGCGAAAGCGTTTCGTAAAACAGCTGGGGCGAAAGCTCCATATATACAAAGGCCTCATTGGCCGTGCCCAGCTTTTCAAACACGGGAATTATATACGTTAAGCATTCGC
>JAGPHI010000178.1 GCA_018055565.1 Oscillospiraceae bacterium
GCGGTAACCGCGCTGTTCACGCGCGATTTGGTGGTATCAAGCGCGCTTTGTGTGGAGGACAGAATCATCTCGCGTGTTTGCTTTTGCACAGTATTGGTGATGTAAATGCCCGAAAAGCTTACCACTAAAACCACCGGCAGCACCCAGCATACCAGCAAAAGCACAATCATATTCCATTTTAAGCTGCCGCGGCGTTTTGCCCGTTTCATCGCAATCCTCCTGTGCCTTACGGCTTATTGGATATGTGCGCTAAACGCAAGGCCGCCCCTTTGCCCTGCCGGCTTGCAGCCAAACGATGCAGCGCTATATCTCTACTGCAATGGTGCTGTTTATTTTTGCCCTGCGCTTCTTATAGAGCCGCATTTGTGGCTTTACCGTCTTGGCGCACACTTGCGCTTTTGCGCAGTATCATTTGCGGCTGTTTTGGAGTATCGTTTGTTTTATTTGTTTTCGGTGTTGGCATCCAGCAGTGCTTTTGCAATCTTTTTGGCTGTGGGTGTGGCGGCAATGCCGCCGTTTGCCGTTTCGCGCAAATCGCTGGGCAGGCTTTTGCCCACACGATACATGGCCGCAATAATTTCATCGGGCGGGATAACCGCCGTTTGCCCCGCAAGCGCCATATCCGCGCTGGTAAGCGCGTTTGCGCTTTGGCTGGCATTGCGAAACGAACACGGCAGCTGCACCAGCCCCGCCACAGGGTCGCACACAAGGCCCATGCAATTGATAAGCGCAATGCCCACCGCCTCGGCGCACATCTCGTCTGTGCCGCCCGCAAGCCATACCGCAGCGGCAGCCGCCATCGCGGCGGCGGTGCCGCACTCGGCCTGGCATCCGCCCTCCGCGCCGCTAACCGTGGCGTTTTTGGTGATAATCGCGCCAAAGCCGCTTGCTATCAAAAGCCCCTCGCAAAGGCGCTCGTCTGAAAGAGAAAGGCGTTTTTGCACGGCAAAAAGCACCGCGGGCAATATGCCGCACGCGCCCGCCGTGGGTGCCGCGCAAATGCGGCCCATAGAAGCGTTTGTTTCGCTGGACGAAAAGGCGCTGGCCAACATGTCGTTTACTTCACGCCCGCAAAGGCCGCCGCTTTTTGCATACTGCGTTTGGCGGCTGGCCTGCCCGCTGATTAAATTGCCCGTCATGGTAAGCGGCTGCGCCAGCGCGCGCTGGGCCGAATTGCGCATTACGCCAAGCATGGCAACAAGGCGCTCCATTACGGCCTCGCGCGGCACATTGGCAAGCTGCATTTCGTTTTCCAATATAATATCGGCAAGGCTTTTCTTTTGTGTTTTAGCCTCGTTTAATAATTGTGCAATGGTGTTATACATCGTGTGTTTGTCCTTTCCAAAAGCGGCTGTGCGGCTTTGCCGCGCAATGCCTGCCATCCGTGTGCTGCCTTTTTGGCATTGTTCGGTGCCTTGTTTTAGGGCATTGCCCTATGCGGTGCTATTTTGCGCAGTGCCTACCCTGTTTGATGCTATTTTATGCGCGTTATTCCCTTACGTCCACCATGCGAACAGACAGGATATTGGCCTTTGTGCAAAGCGCGCTTTGCACGCTTGCAGGGATTTTGCTATCGGTTTCAATAACCGTGCTGGCGATATCCCCGCGCGCAGTGCGCGTTACACGCATCACGGCGATATTGATAGCGTTTTCTGCTAAAATGCCGCTAATCTCGCGCACCACGCCCGGCGCATCGCGCTGTGTAATCAATATCGTAGGGCACTCTGCCGAAAAATCGGTCGGCATATCGTCGATACGCGTAATGCGTATGCGCCCGCCGCCGATGCTGCTGCCCTCGATGATGCTGCTTGTGCCATCGCTGTTTATAAAGGTAATGCGCGCGGTGTTTTCATGGCAATCGGCAAGCTCCAGCTCCTCAAAGTGATAGCGGATGCCGCGCTGCTGCGCAATTTGAAACGCAATTTTTAAGCGCTCGTCATCTTCGCGGATGCCAAGTGTGCCCGCCAAAAGCGCTTCATGCGTGCCATGCCCGCGCCCTGTTTTGGCAAACGAGCCGTGCAGCCCAAAGTGCACCTCGGCAAATGGCTTTTCGGCAATAACGGCTGCCACATACCCAAGCCGCGCCGCACCCGCTGTGTGCGACGATGACGGCCCCACCATCACGGGGCCGATAATGTCAAAAAGGCTGATATTCATAGTAAAATGCCTTACCCTTCCAAGAAACGAATCAATTTTTTATTAACTGGCAACGCTGTAAAGCCCGCGTAATAAAATCAATAATAGTATAGCACAAAACCCCAATATATGGTACAATTAATGTATAAATACAATTGTATTTCTATTGTGCACAATTTTACAGGGAAAAGGACGGAATAGTATGAATTTAATGGCGCAGCTGAACAGTTTACCCATGTTTTTAATTGCGGGAAGCGCAATTGCCTTTGTGATTTTAATGTGTGTGGTGTTTTTGATAAAAAGCTATCGCGCAGGCATTGCCATCGGCATGGATAAAGCCAAGCTTAAAAAAGCAATTACAGCCTCTGCCGCATTTACCGTGCTGCCCAGCATCAGCATTTTGCTGGGCGTTATTGCGCTATCAGGCTCGCTGGGTGTGCCGCTGCCGTGGGTGCGCCTTTCGGTTATCGGGGCGTTACATTACGAGGCCAGCGTGGCGGATATTGCCGCGCGCAATGTGGGCGTGGCGGGGGGCCTCGGCAGCGGCACGCTTACCGCGTCGGCATTTGTTACCATTGGCCTTGTGATGACAGCGGGCATTATTTGGAGCATGCTTTTGTGCATTTTTGGCCTAAAAAAATATCTTGCGCGCATGCAAAAGCCCAGCATTAAAAAAGACGGCAAAAAAGGCTTTGCCGATGTGGCATTTGTGGCCATGTTTGTGGGGCTTGTAAGCGCGTACATAGGCAGTTATGTGGGTGTTTTTGCTTCTACGGGCGATTATATTCCCCTTGCGGTTGCGGCTTTGGCTGCGGCGGCGATGGCTGGGCTGGAGGCGCTTTCGCATCAGCGCGGCTTTGCGTGGCTTGACAGCTTTTCAATGGCGGGCAGCATGCTGGTGGGCATGGGCGGTGCCGTTGTGCTGGGTTTATTATAAGGTTCACTAGGCGCTTTGCCATCGCTTGCGCCTTACAAAAAGCGCGGTGCGCTGCACCAAGCGAAACGCATATTCGCGCCAAAATAAACGATATCCCCCCGAGAAAGGAAAGAATATACGTTTGAAAGATCCCTCTTTCAAACTGGGTTTTGTGCCTTGCACGCCAAAGTGGCGCGCATCCGACTATGTCGAATCGGCACAATGCCCCAAGAAAGGAATTGACATACTAATGAACACAAAAGAACAAATTTACACCAGCTACACAAACACCATTCATTTATTGGGGCGCATAGGCCTTATCCTCGGCATTATCATCCTGTTTGCCGTGCCGCTGGGCTTTGGCGCGGTACTGGGCGCGGGCGTAGACATGGGCGGCTTTTGGGCGGCATTTTTGCAAGTAGCGCCCTTATACATCCCCTCTTGTATTGTAGAATTTTTAATTTATGCGCCGCTATTGGGCGCTGGGGGCAGCTATCTTGCCTTTATTACGGGCAATTTGTCTAATTTAAAAATCCCTTGTGCGGTAAACGCGCGTGATATCTGCGGCACCGAGGTGGGCACGCCGGAAAACGAGATTATCTCCACACTGTCCATTGCCACAAGCTCGCTTGTAAACGTGGCCGTGCTGGCCATCGGCGTTTTATGCCTTGTGCCGCTGACGCCCGTGCTGGAAAACCCCGTTTTGCGCCCTGCATTTAACACGGTAATCCCCGCGCTTTTTGGCGCAATGGCATTTAAAT